>DAISJE010000014.1:0-19847 GCA_036821665.1 Bryobacteraceae bacterium
TGATATTGCGGTGCGCTCGCTCTGGCACGCATCGCGTGTTGAGGTGCTCAAACCTCTCCGCCAGGAACAGGTAATCCAAAACCGGCTGGTTTTCTCGTATGCTCAATAAACAGCCATGCCAGGCAGCCATCGTGTGTTCGTTACCGGAGCAACGGGATACATGGGTTCGCGTCTGATTCCAGTTCTTCAGTCGCGCGGACATCATGTGACTGCGCTGGTCCGTAACAACTCGAAGAACAAACTTGCAGGCAAATGCGATTTCGTTTGCGGGGATGCCCTGGACGGAAAATCCTATCGTGACGCTGTGAATGAGGCCGACACTTTTGTCCATCTCGTCGGGGTGGCGCACCCAAGTCCTCGCAAGGCCCGGCAGTTCGTGGAAATCGACATGAAATCGGCGCAAGAAGCCATAGGCGTTGCCGTCGACAATGATGTCCGGCATTTCGTATATCTTAGCGTCGCCCATCCCGCGCCCGCAATGCACGCCTATATCGACGCGCGTACCCATTGCGAGCAGATGTTACGGGATAGCGGGGTGAACGCGACGATCGTTCAGCCCTGGTATGTGCTTGGTCCGGGTCACCGCTGGCCTTATGCCTTGGTGCCGTTTTACCGCATTGCCGAGTTGCTGCCGCCGACGCGCGAATCGGCTTTCCGGCTGGGCCTCATCACAATTCGCGAAATGGTGCAAGCTCTCACAGCCGTAGTCGAAGATCCACCGGTCGGCGTGAGAGTGATGGACGTTCCCCGCATTCGCCAGCTTTCGCGCGCTCAAAAAACCATTTGCTGACGGGCCGAGAAAAATTGGCTCAACCGCTTGCTGACGCGCACGGCTCAGTTTCAACATCAATGACTTACGAGAGTGTTTCCCGCCCGCGCGGCTCAGTTACGCGGTGGTCTTCACTGACCGTTCCGGTGTTACCCGCTTGTGCGCATCGAGCGCAACCCCGGGCACCAGGTTCCAAACCTCCTGCGCCATCACACGCTGTTCAGCTTGAATACTGCCTGCCAGCTCAGCCGTTTCCGCATCTCCCGCAGCCTCGGCCATCGTTTCCAGACATTCATACATCGCGATCAAGCTGTTTTCGACAGCATACGTTATGGTCAGTTCGTGAGAGGCGCGTTCCTTTTTATCGGATCCAAGCTGATTGGCCTTCACGCCCAAGCCAAAAATATGTGGAAGAAGGCTCCTTGCGCTCAATACGCTGCCTTCTAATTTATTCAGCCGGCCGGTTAAGCGCTCATATTGTTGCTTCGTTTCGGCGGCGTGCTTCTGAAGGACAGCCTTTGCGGCCTCGTTGTCTACCTCTTTTGCGAATCGATGTAGTTGCGTCTCAAAGCTCTTCCCGGCTGAAATAGCATCTGCCACATAGCGTTTGATTACGTCAGCACTGCGTTCCGCCATACTTGTGTTTTCTCACATGTTGGACAACGGAAAGCAGCGGCGGTTTCCGAAAACGCGTGTTGGTCAATCGATTGCCAAGCCCGTTTTCACCTTGCACAGCGGCTTTGATGAAAGCACACATATCGAGCAGGTAAATCACTTCTCCGATTCCGCAGTCTGGCTTGTAACGGCTGAGTAATCTTCAAGCGGAATAGGGGCATCCTAGCCACACTCGCTTCCATGACTCCATTATGGTCAAAAAATATGGACAGAAGTCGCAGGCAGTAAACCGGATTGGGTTGCATATCCTCGCTAAAGACTCCCAATCCCATGAGAAGTTATTTGTAGAGGAGCATCCACGTACTATATTTGCCTGGGTATTCGCGCATCGGCTTCAACGCCTTCCGATGCACTGCATCATAGGTCGGACGGAAAACTATCTGGCGAAGAGCCACCCACATTGCGAGCAGGGCAACAAATGCTGCTGTGCCAGGGGCGAATCCCATCTCACGTGGGAAATCCAGAAAGGCAACTAGCGTCTTTCCCACTATCACTATTACGACGATTGTGGCGAACCACGCGACCACAAAAGCAGCCTTATCCCCATCTTTTTCCCAGCCCATCATCACGTCGACGGACCTCTGAACGTCTTGCTTGAATCGCTCATTAATTGCTGACATTTGGGCTGAGAGAGCCCTGTTTCCACGCTGTTGTCGGCCTTCAATTCGCGCATCGCTTTCCAGTACGCAAGCCTCTTCGATTCGCGCTCCAGCGAGCGGATGTATCTATCGCGGTTAAGCAGGTAGAACGTGATAATATTTCCAGCCACACCGAGCGCGAACCCAAATAGGCCTGTGAGAATAAGCTTCTCGATTTCGTATTGGGTGGAAGATAAATCCATACTGGGCGCACCTACTTTAGTGGCTCGAGACCAACAACGCACAGCACTATCAACAGCAGTTCAGCTCTTACCGGCTCTTGCCGCCCGCTGCGTTATGCGACCAGGGCTGTGGTTGATAGGTCCAGCTACGGCTGCTGTAATCGCTGAAGGTGATCAGGATCATGATGCTGAGCCACACCAAACCCGCCACAACGAACAGCTTCGTAAGCGATGTTGTATAGCGGACGCCCATAAAAATCCAGGCGACCATCGAGGCTTTGCTGACCGCAATTAGTAGGGCTACAACGATGTTCAACCAGCCGAGTTCGACGTAAGAAGCCGCCGTAGTCAAGCCTGTCAGACAAATGAGCGTCAGCCAAACCAACACCAGTGTTCTGACTCGGGGAATATGTGCGTGTACGGTTGCGTGTGCGCTCATCTGCGATGTCCGATCAGGTAAAGTAACGGGAACAGGAAAATCCAGACAATATCGACGAAATGCCAGTAAAGGCCGATCATCTCCATCGGCGCGAAGTAGTTCGCATTGAAAACCCGCTTATAAGTTTTGTAAAGCAGGAACGTCAGCAGACCCAGCCCGACTATCATGTGGAGCGCGTGCATGCCGGTCATCATGAAGTACAAAAAGAACAATATTTGCGCGTGCTGCTGGTACTGCGGAAGCGCGTAATGAAAATTGAAACCGGGTACCAGATGCTCTACCCACTTGGCGTGATACTCGAATCCCTTGATGACCAGGAATGTCGTGCCGAATATCATCGTGAGGATCAGGAACAGGATGGTATGCCGTCTGTTGTTGAGCTGTGCGGCTCGCACGGAAAGAACCATTGTTAAGCTGCTGCAGATCAGCACGGCTGTGTTGGTTCCGCCGAGCACGACGTTCATGTATTCGCTCGTGCTCGCGAATGCATCCAGATACAAGTTGCGGTAGATCGCATATGCGGTGAACATCCCTCCGAAGAACAACACTTCGGTAATCAGGAAGGTCCACATCCCCAGCGTCGCCGCGTCCATCTGCTGCGCGGGCGTCGCGAAGTGGTGGCGTAGATGGGTTTCCGCTACCGTGTGTTCATCAACAGGAACAAGAGTGTCAGCCAACGACTTCCTCCAGTGGACCGTAATTGTATGCTTCCTCAGTCACGATCGGTGTTTCATCGAAATTGAATGTAGTGGGTGGCGATTGAATCTGCCATTCCAGACCGGCCGCTCCCCAGGGGTTGGGGCCCGCCTTCGGTCCATTCTTCAGGGACCAAATAAGGTAAATCATTGGAATTATATAGCCGATTCCCAGGATTGAAGCGCCGGCTGTAGACAACACGTTGAGCGCCTGAAACTCGGGAGGGTAGGCATGATAGCGGCGCGGCATGCCCATATATCCCAGAATGAACTGCGGAAAAAATGTCAGGTTAAAGCCGATAAAGACAATCAGTGCGGCAAACTTCGACCAAGCCTCGGGATACATGCGCCCGGTGATCTTCGGCCACCAGAAGTGGAGGCCACCCATGAAGGCCATCACCATGCCGCCGACCATTACATAGTGGAAATGCGCCACGATAAAGTAAGTTCCATGCAGTGCGATATCCGTTCCGAGCGTTGCCAGGTGAAGTCCTGTCAGCCCGCCGATCGTGAAGAGGCCGATAAAGCCGAAAGCATATAGCATCGGCGTATCGAACGAAACCGATCCTTTGTACATGGTGGCGGTCCAGTTGAATACCTTAATTGCCGAGGGAACCGCGACCATCATGCTGAGGAATGAGAACGCGATGCTCGTATACATGCTCTGGCCAGTCAGAAACATGTGATGGCCCCAGACCACGAAACTCAGGACCGCAATGGCCATACTCGAGAACGCTACAAAGTTGTATCCAAAAACGCGCTTCCTCGAGAAGCATGAGACGATCTCGCTGATCACACCCATGCCGGGAAGAATCATGATGTATACAGCCGGATGCGAATAGAACCAGAACAGATGCTGGAAGAGAATCGGATCGCCGCCGATGCTCGGATCGAAAATGCCGACATGCGCGATACGTTCAAATGCGAGCAGCAAAAGGACGATGGCCAGGACCGGCGTTCCTAACACCTGAATCAATCCGGTTGCATAATTCGACCAGACAAAGAGCGGGAGGCGCGACCAGCTCATGCCGGGGGCGCGCATTTTATGGACGGTGACGATGAAGTTTAGCCCGGTCAGAATCGACGAGAATCCGGCCGTGAAGACTCCGAAGGCCGCCGCAAGGACATAGGAATTTGAAAAGGTGCTACTGTACGGCGCATAGAAGGTCCAGCCCGTATCCACACCGCCGCGGATAACTGCATACATCGTGAGCAGAGCGCCGATGACGTAGATATACCAACTGAGTAAGTTGACTCTTGGAAACGCCAGGTCTTTTGCCCCGACCATGATGGGAATGAGAAAATTTGCAAGCGTCGCCGGGATGGACGGGACAAGGAAGAAAAAGACCATGATGATCCCGTGCATCGAGAAAAGCCGGTTGTAGGTCTCGGCCGAGAAGATGCCTTCGGGCTCGAGGAGGTTGATGCGGAACAGCACCGCCATCAGTCCTCCCACGAAGAACATCAGGGTAATAGAAATGAGATACAGAACCGCAATTCTCTTATGGTCCGTGGTGAACAGCCAACTCTTCCAGCCATGTTCGACATTTAAGTAGTTGACTTCCTCGGCTGCGATTTCCGGTGTTCCGTGCGCTATTGTAGCCATCGTTTTCTAACCCTTTATTGCTTCACCTGCGTATTCGCTTGACCCGGCTTGGCGGCATTGGCTCGCGAAGCCGCTCGGGACGCCGCTGACGGCGTAGTTGTAGGTCCTTGACCCTGCTGAGATGCCGGAGTACTTGGCGAAAGAGACTTTATATACGCGATGAGCTGAATCACGTTCTCTTCCGAAAGCTGTCCTTTGAAATTCGGCATTATGTTCGGTTCGAAGCCATTGACAATTTTTGCATTTGGATCGAGTATTGATTCGCGCAGGTACGCGTCGTCGGCGATGACCGTTCGTCCATCGGCAAGCTCAACCGGTTTGTTGTAAATACCTTTCAAAATGGGGCATCGGCCTTGTTGCTCCATCTGGTGGCAGGTTGAGCAGCCGTTTTGTTGGAACAACTGTTGTCCCTGTTCGGCAAGACTTCCGCCGCCGCCGCCCCCGCTCGCCCAATTGGCATATTCACGGGGTTCCATCACATCCACCCAGCCAATCATTTTGGAATGTTGATTGCCGCAGTATTCGGTGCAGAAAAGGTGATATCGTCCCGGCTTACTCGCAGTGAACCAGATGTTGTCGTAGTGTCCCGGCACGACATCGTGTCGTACGCGAAATGCCGGAATCGAAAAGCTATGAATCACATCTTCCGAGGCCATGGTGAGTTTTACCGGCTGGCCAACCGGAACATGTAATGCATTGATCTCGCGAGTGCCGTCCGGATATTGAATTTTCCACATCCACTGTTTGCCGGTGACGAATACTTCCAAGGCATCTTTGGGCGGGTTCTGCGCCTTGTAAAATAAGTCCGCGCCCCAGGCGAACATCACAAGCATAATGAGGAACGGAAGAATCGACCATGTCAACTCTAGCTTTGTCGAGCCCTCAATCTGAACGGCGTGCGCATTTTCACGTCTGCGGTACTTGTACGCAAACGCAATTACACCCAAAAAAATCAGAATGGTCATCACAAAGCAAATCCCAGTGATGAACCAGAAGAGGGTGTCGACCGGTCCGGCTTGCGTGGATGCGCTTTCCGGAAGCAGCGGTAAAGCGGCTATTAACGGAAGAAAGTTAGCCGGCATGCGTCAACTCCTTCCAGTGTGTTGTCTCTTTCTTCTTTTTGTCGCTTCGCATGAGGAGGAAAATTAATCCGGCCAGCATCACTACCGTCATGCCTGCCGCAATCTTGAGTACATTCACGATCGCTAACGTATATCGGCCTTGCGCCGCATCGTAATGAAAGCAGAACAGCAATACGTAATCCGCAGGGTTGCCAATCTTGTGCTGAGAAGCATCTACTAACGCCATCCTGAGATCCGCTGGCGCATAATCGATGCCGTAGAAGTAGCGCGACATCTTCCCATCGGGAGTCGCGACCATAATTCCGCCAGCGTGCACGAACTGTTGCGTCTTGACATCGAAGCGGTATCGAAATCCGACCGCATCCGTCAATTGCTTGATGGACGCTTCATCGCCAGTAAGGAAATGCCAGCCGGCGTCGAAATCGGAGGCGCTGCGCGCATGAGCTCCGCTGGCAAACTCCGTCCGGTACTTGGCCTTCGTGTCCGCCGCTCGCGCAGCCGTATCCTCCGGATTGAAACTTACTACCACGACGTTATAATCGCGACCCGGCTCCAGAGAAATGCGTTTGAGGCTCATTACGGTTTCGTGCATGCTCATCGGACACAGGCTCGGGCATGTGTAGTACACCATTGAGAGCACGACTGGCTTGTCGCCGAAGTATTTCCACAGCGCCACCGGCCGATTCGCTTCATCATGAAAAACCAGGTTTAGCGGGACCGGAGCGTTCAGCTTCTGCTCAATCGATACTCCTTTGGTCAGAGTAGGACGAGCGTACTGCGCGCATAGCAAGCCCGCGCTCGCCAACATCAGCGGTACGCCTGCGACCCACTTAATGCGCATTCTTCTGGATCTCTCCTTGAATCTGCGGCTTCCGGTAACCCGGAGGCATATCGTTTACACTTCGCGAAAAGTCGCGTCCTTCGCCGCCTGGGGTAGTCAACCCCTGCGGTGCGTTCGGCGCAATCTTGAACTGTGGAAGCACGTCATTCATCGCAACACTGATTGGAATGTGATAACGCCCGTTCTTGTCCTTGCCGTAGCTGTTCAGAATCTCATCTTCGTGTGCCCGCATCTCCGGTAGCTCTTCCCATGGATGCACCTGGAGCTGAGGCGCGGGCGCCAACACCCTGGCGGGAGCTAGCGGGCTCGGCAACTCGCCGGGAGGATTCCTGTCCTGCAGATATTTTTGAATTCCGATCGTAAGCGCAAACACGATCACAAGCGTGCCGCCGATGATCGCGAGCGACCAGATCACGAGGCCAGCTTTGGCGTCGAGTCCCTCGAAGCTGGTGCCCTCATGCCCGAGCACCGGTTCGGTCGCTTTCGGTCCATGGAAATGGACCAGTTCATTTTCTTTTGCCTCTGGAATATGCCGGTTCATGCTGCCAACTCCGGAAGAGGATCCATTACTCGCGGATCACGCAGCGGCAGTAGCGGCCGGCGGCGCAGATGTCCAAGGAACAGAAAAACCCAGACCCCGCCAATTCCGATAAACGCTGCAAAATCTGTCCAATAAATCGCAAAACCCTTTGTGCGGAAAGTCGGTTCGACAATCCAGAACATATCGATGGCGCGTGCCGCCAGAATCCATATCGCGACGCGCATCAAGCGCTTCGGATCCCGCTTGCGGGCCTGCGAAAGGAGCCCGAGGAACGGCACCAGGAACATCGTGGTTGCTACCAGCCATGCGCCAATCGTCCAGCCTCCGCGTACGCGTACGAGGTACCACTGAATCTCTTGCGGCAGGTTCGCCGGCCACACGATGATCAGTTGCGACACCGAAAGGTAAGTCCAAAAAATCGTAAACGCAAACATCATGTTGCCCAGGTCGTGCAGAATCACTGGGTTAATACGGCCGCCAAACCGGTCGCCTCGCGACGTGAGAATTAAGACCAGAATCACAAGCGCGAAAGTTTGCAGCACGTCGCCGAACAACAGCATGGCTCCGTAAATCGTCGAAAAGAACTGGGCGTCAGCCGAGAGAATCCAATCGATATAAGCGAACGTCGCAGTGAAGGTTACGATCAAGCACCCGGGCGCGGAGAATCTCCGCATGCGTTCCTTTAATCCGGGATCTCCGGTTTGATCCTGCTGATCCGACCAGCGATAGATGCGCATCCCCCAGAAGAACCAAATCGCGAAATAGATTAGCGTCCGAACAATGAAAAACGGAACGTTAAGGTAGCCCTGTTTGTGATACAGAATCGACCGTGAAACAGGATCGCTGACGGTATTGATGTGCGTCCAGGGATACAGGTCCTTTACCCCGATTAACAGGAAAAGGAACAAAACGAGCAGGAATGGGAGCGTGCGCATGGCTGCTTCGAGATAGCGCCGCGATGTAACGCCCCACCGGCCGCCGACGGTGTGATTCAGGACCAGAATTCCCAGCGCGCCTAGTGTAAAGCCGCCCCAGTAGAGAAAAGCGAACAGATAGGACTGAAAAAATTCGACGCGGTTGGCAAAAAATCCCGCGACGCAAAGCAGCAGCCCCAGGCCGCCGATCACGCCCGAAATCCGCTCTACGCTCGCTGCTTTGGGTCCGAGCCTGATCTCCGGTATCGGAAGATTTTCGCCGTGTCCGTGATTACTCAATTCATGCCTCCAGCCGGAGCGCTACCGGTCGTGCTTGTATTTTTGTTGGTCGCTGGTTGCTGGTTCATGCCTTGCTGCGCTAATGCCGCCGGAGCATTTTGGCTTGTCTGCAAGGCGCGGATATAGGCTGCAATTCGCCAGCGATCGTCTACCGCTACTCGCGATGCGTAGCTATACATCGCGCCATAGCCATTTGTCATGACATCGAAAAAGTGCCCCACGGGTGCATTTACCAGCCGCGGATCGGTATAATCGGGCGGCTGCCGGAGCCCGCGCGCCACAACCATTCCGTGCCCGTTTCCGAGCCTGCCGTGACAGGGTGAGCAATAAATGTTGAAGCGCTCTTGACCGCGCTGCAGGTCCGCCTTCGTAATCTGAATCGGAAAGAAATCGACATCTTTGCCATTTAGCTTGCCGGTGTAGCGGGCATCGTCCAGGTGCAACTGCCCGCGTGCCACCGTATCCTCGATAGCCGGTCTCTCAGACCGTCCATCGCCGAAGAAATCCGTAGCCGCAAAGGTCTTGTATTTGGGCTGATTGTGCATATCGTTGCGGCATGCAGTTGTACAAAGCATTGCGCCGCCCAATATGCCCGTCAGGAGCCGTTTATGCCGGAACAACGGTCACCTCTTTCCCGCCAAGTTCACGCAGAAATTCGCTGGTTGTATCGATGCCGAATTTCGGATCGGAGGATTCGATGCAGATGAAGAATTTGTCGATCGAAGCCCGTTCAAATTCTTGAATGTTAAACACGGGATGGTAAGGCTGCGGCAATCCGTTCATCGCGAGCATGCTGAAGAGCGACGTGAGGCCGGCGATCAGGACCATGCACTCGAAGGTGATCGGAATATAGGCCGGCCAGCTATTCAGCGGGCGGCCTCCGACGTTGTGCGGGTAGGCGACGACGGTAATCCACTCCAGCAGACTGAATCCGCCCACTGCGCCGAAGATGCCGCCGATCAACACGCACAGCGCAACTTTATTCTTCTTGTACCCGATGGCTTCCGCGAGCCCCGTGACCGGCATAGGAGCGTATGCGTCCATGCGCCGGAATCCCGCTGAATAGGCTTCGTGGCAAGCGTCCAGCAGTTCTTCCGGCGTATCGAATTCCGCCATTACGCCGTGAATCGCCGGGAGTTCGCTGAGCTCTAACTCATCGCTCATAACTTCTCCTCATAAGCGCGCTCCATATACCGGTCGTGGTGCACTACCTCGCGTACTTCGAAGATCGAGATGGAAGGCAGCAACCGCACGAACAGGAAGATCAGGAACATGAAGAATCCGAGTGTGCCGGTATACGTCGCCCAGTCCCATTTGGTTGGGATGTACATGCCCCACGACGACGGCAGGAAGTCACGATGCAAGCTGGTAACGACGATCACGAACCGCTCCAGCCACATACCGCAATTCACGATGATTGAAATGATCCACACCAAAACAATGTTGTGTCTTACGCGGCGCGACCATAGCGCCTGAGGCAGCGCGATGTTGCACATTATGAGCAGGACGTAAGAGAAGCCATACGGTCCCGTCATGCGGTTCCAATACATAAAGCTTTCGTACTTGTCGCCGCTGTACCAGGAAAAGAACGCTTCCATTGAATAGCCATAGGCAACAATCAATCCGGTGCCGAGCATCAGCTTGGCCGCCGCATCGATATGACGCAGCGTAATCAGGTCGCGCATGTTGTACCAGGAGCGCAGCGGAATGATGAGCGTCAGCACCATCGCGAAACCGGAGTAAATGGCGCCGGCAACGAAGTAAGGCGGGAAAATCGTCGTATGCCAGCCGGGTAGGATGCTAATCGCAAAGTCGAAGCTGACCACTGTGTGAACCGAAAGGACCAGCGGCGTTGCAAGGCCGGCCAGCAGTAGGTACGCCTTCTGGTAACGATGCCAGTGAATGGCGGAATTGCGCCATCCTAACGAAAGCATGCCGTAAATTTTGCGCTGCCATAGATGCGGCGCGTTATCACGCATGCTGGCGAGATCGGGAATCAGACCGCAGTACCAGAAAACAAGCGAGATGGTTCCGTAGGTCGATACCGCGAACACGTCCCATTCGAGCGGGCTGCGCGGCTGCGGCCATAACCACATCGAATTAGGGTAGGGAAACAGCCAGTAAGCAAGCCAGGGCCGGCCCAAGTGCAACACCGGAAACAGGCCCGCGCAAGCGACCGCAAACAGCGTCATCGCTTCGGAGAAGCGGTTGATAGAAGTTCGCCAGTCCTGTTTGAGTAAGAACAGAATCGCCGAGATCAGCGTCCCGGCATGGCCGATACCGATCCACCAGACGAAGTTGACGATCGCGAATCCCCAGCCAATGGGAATGTTCACGCCCCAAGTGCCGATACCCTTCGTAAACAGCACCCACATGGCGAGCATCAGCAGATTGACAAATACGAAAGAGATGAACGCGCCCACCAGCCACTTCTTGGGCGACCTCTTCCATGGCAGGTAAACGATGCCGGCAATGCGGTCCGTTACTGTTTCGTAGTCGTGCCCTGTCCCCAGAATTCGATCTGGTCCGGGATCGATCAGTTCTTTGTTATCAAGATTCTCTAGTGTTGCCACGCTGGCCTCTTAACGCCTCATTGGGGTTGCGAACATAACCGAGATAAGTCGTACGGGGACGGGTGTCCAGATCGGAATCCAGCAATTTGTAGTTTCGCTGCAATGCCTGCAGTTTCGCCACCTTGCTGTTCTTGTCGTTCAAATCGCCAAACGTGATCGCCTGCGTCGGGCATACCTGCTGGCAGGCCGTCAGAATCTCGCCGTCTTTAATCCGGCGATTCTCTTTGTCCGTTTTGATCTTTTGTTCCTGAATCCGCTGGATACAGTAGGAGCATTTCTCCATCACGCCGCGGCTGCGCACCGTGACATCCGGGTTGCGCGCACCATAAAGGCTCTGTGTATTCCAATCCGAATACAGGTAAAAATTGAACCGCCTGACCTTATAAGGACAGTTGTTTGAGCAGTAGCGCGTCCCGACGCAGCGGTTGTAGACCATTTCATTCAAGCCTTCATTGCTGTGAACGGTTGCCGCTACCGGGCAAACCACTTCGCACGGAGCGTTTTCGCACTGCATGCAGGGCACCGGCTGGTTGTACATCGCCGGAGTGTCCAAATCGCCCGAATAATAACGATCCACGCGGATCCAATGCATGTGGCGTCCGCGGGCCACCTGATCCTTGCCGACTACTGCGATGTTGTTCTCCGCCTGACAGGCGACAATGCAGGCGCTACATCCGGTGCAGACGTTCAGGTCGATCGCCATGCCCCATTTGTAGTCGGGGTAATGCCATTGATCGGGATAAAGCGTGAAACTCTTCGGCAGCGGCTTCTGTTCTGCCTCGCGCGTCGCAAAATCCGGATGCTCGCGATATTCAGCGAGATCCGCCGCTCGAATCGGATCGCGGCCCGCCATGGTCTGCGTGTGTTGAATGTTCGCAATCCGGTAATGTTCGCCGGTCTTTTCGATGCTTCCGCCTGCGAAGAATGGAGCGGCAGCATCTTGTACCGCATAGGCGTTGTAGCCGATTTTCGTCCCGACACGCCCGGATGCCGTACGCCCGTAACCGAAATACACTGTGAACGAATCTTCGGCATGTCCGGGCAGCACCCACGTGGGACCTACTACCTTCCTGCCGTTGACCGTTACCCGCAGCATGTCGCCCTTATCGACGCCGAGCTTCGCGGCATTTTTGGGACTGACCGCTACGATGTTGTCCCAGGTCATCTTGGTCTGAGCTTTGGGACATTCCTGGAGCCAGCCATTGTTGGCCCAACTGCCGTCGCCAATGGTCGGGTCCGGCCGGAAGACGATTTCCGTTCCGTTGATAGGCTGAGCTTGCAATGCCGGTAGTGCCACCGCCTTGCCGTTTACAGTTCCTACCGCGCTTCCGACGATCCAGCCATCATGCAGCGAGGTCTTCCAGACGCGCTCAAAATCGTTCTTGATCTGGCTCTGCCAGTAGCCTTTTACGATCTCATGCGAATTCTGATCCGGCTTGCCCAGTAGAATCGTTAGAATTTCGTGTGCTGATTTGCCGTTATATAAAGGTTGAACCAGCGGCTGCTGAATCGTCACCGTCCCATCGAAAGCGCGAGAATCGGACCAGGTCTCGAGATAATGCGCTTCCGGTACGTGCCAGTGGCTCCAGCGTGAAGTCTCGTCGTAATACTGGCCGAGCCGCACCACCATCCGGGCTTTACGAATCGCCTGTTCGAAATTGAGCGAAGCCGGCGCTGAATAAACTGGATTCTGATTGAGGATGACCAGCGTTTCAACCTTGCCGTCGTTCAGATCGCCGGTCAGATTTTCGATCGAAAATGTGTTCTCCGGCTCGACGCCTTCATATAAGTTGACCGTCTGGCCGACATTACCCAGAGCCGCGTTAATGGCATACGCCGCGAGGTGAACGCTTTCCGGCTGAAACTCACCCGGAATCACTACACATCGGCCCTTCGCATTCTTGAGATCCTGTGCTACGGCGTCCAACCACTCGGGCGCCGGTACGCCGGGATCAGGTGCGCTCACACCGCAAGCCTTTGCGAGTTGGTAAGTGATTGAGGGGACCGCGCTGCTCTTGACAGGCAAATGATGATCCGCCAGCGAACCGCTCACTGATGGAGTAGCTTCGATCGCATACAAGCGGCATGGCGTTTGTCCGTTGTCGATAGCACGACGCGATGAAAACTGCCGCGCATACGCCATAGCGGCCGGACCGGTATTGAGGAAGTCGCTCTCCAGGCTGACGATAACATCGGCCTTCGTCAGGTCGTAGGCGACCAGTGCGCTTCGTCCCGCGATTTTCCGCGCGGCGCTTGCGATCGCCGGATTTACCGATGGCTCGTGGACATACCATTTCGCCTTGGGCCACTGCGCTCGTAAAGCGTCCATCTGACTTAGCAGGGTCGGCGACGTGACGACACCCGAGAGGATCGCCAATCCCTCGCCTTTGCGCATTCCCAACTCTTGGGCTTCGGTACTGAGCGCGCCGGTGAACGTGCCCCACAGGTCCAATCGCCCTTCGCGCAAAACGCTTTCGGAGCGATCCGGGTCGTACAGGCTAAGAACGGATGCCTGTTCGAAAATCGTAGTTGAGCCCAGGCTGGCCGGATGATCCGGGTTCCCCTCAACTTTAGTCGGCCGGTTGAGATGGCTTTCTACTAACAGGCCGCGCGCATATCCCGCAACCGACATCGCAGTCGCGTAAAACAGGGGAATTCCCGGAATGACGTTTTCCGGTTGCCGTACATACGGAACGATCAGCTCTTTCGGTTGTTTCGTGCACGCGGCAGCGCCGGCCATTGCCAGCGAAGCCGCCATAACCTTTAATAGGCTGCGCCGGTCGACGCCTTGCGGAATCTGCCCCGAAAGGCCCGGAAACTCCTGCTCAATGTATTCCTTTAGATCTTCTGTTTCGGCTGCTTCTTCAAGCGTGCGCCAAAACTTCGGTCCCCGCCCGGTCGCCAGCTTTTCCCGCAGGTCGCCCAGGTCCACTTTCTTGCGCGGCGGCTCCAATAAGGACTCCAATGGAACAAGCCCGCTCGCCGGATTTCCGTTCTCGTTATGCACGTGACCCTTGTCTGCGGTTTCAGAAGAATGCGGAGTGTCTCTCATCGGTGGCAAGTTACGCAATCGGTCAGTGACTTTGCGTGGTACTCCTTCACTAGTTGTGCTCCGAGCTCCGCCTGGTTGGCAGGATATTGGTAATCGACATTGAATACCTCCGATCGCGGGCGAATGAATTGGGCCGGATTGCGGTGGCAGTTCACGCACCAGTTCATGTTCAGCGTGTTTACCTTGTACATCCACGGCATCTCATCCACTTGGCCATGACACGTAGAGCAGCCGATTCCCTTATTGATATGGATGCTGTGATTGAAGTAGACAAAATCCGGCAGGTCGTGAACACGCGTCCATGCGATCGATTTGCCGCTGGCCCAACTGTCGCGAATGGGTTGCGTAGCAGACGCGTTATTCCAGATCTGCGAATGACACGTCATGCAGGTTTCCGTTGGAGGCAGGCCCGCATAACTGGAAGTTTCTACGCCGGTATGGCAGTACCGGCAGTCGATCCCGTCATCCTTGACGTGATGCTTGTGACTGAACATGATCGGCTGTTCGGGCGCTACTTCAACGCTCGTGATCCATGAACCGCGGTCCATCAGATATCCGAACGCCAGTAGCGAGCCGGCCGAAAGAATTACCAAGGCAATCGAGACCTTGGCAATCGTATTCGAGCTAGGTCGAAAAAGTTGTGCCATAGGGAAGGGCTACCAGTTTAAGCGCGAGCTACCAAAGGGAGATTATAGAACGACTCTCTGAAAAAGTCGTGCGCTTTCGCAATAATCGCTCTCGTCACACTGTAAATCTTTGCCTGCTGACCACACTTATTTCATGTAGGCGCGATTTTCGTTACCTCGTAATGGCACGTGTTCCCGTCTCGCGCTTGGTTCCGCGGACAAAAAATGTGTTGCGCACGATTGTATCGTGATACGATAAATTTCGTGAGTACCTTGGGCTCGTCGCAGTTGGTTGTTTCGCCGGCTGCGTATCAGCAATTAGCCGAATTCCGTTATCGAATTCGGTCTTTTGTTCATTTCAGTGAAGAAGCCGTCCGTGCAGCCGGTATAGAGCCACAGCAACACCAATTACTGCTTGCTGTAAAAGGCCTCCCTGAAGGAACACGTCCAACCGTTACAGCCTTATCGCACCGATTATGTCTGAAGCATCACAGCACGGTCGAGTTGATCAACCGGCTGGAGCAGCGAGGCGCGGTCGTCCGTCGCCATAGCGACCAAGACAGAAGAGAAGTCTTTATTGAGTTAACGCCGTCGGGAGAGGCGATCCTCGAAAAGCTCTCTGTCCTGCACTGGCAGGAAGTGCAGTCACTGGCTCCCGCGCTATCGACCGCACTGGACGCGATTGTCAATCACACTTCTCACAATTAGCCGAGGCCCTCATGAGCAACGCATTTTCCACACACCACGCCCGCAAACACAAAAAGCCCTTGGACGAACTGGGCGACTTTACCACCAACGTACAAGTTATTCCGATTTCCGTCATGGCGATCTTTGTGGGCTTCATCGCCTCACTGGTTGCTTGGCTTTTGCTGCGGCTGATCGGATTATTCACGAACCTTTTTTATTACCAGCGCTGGGACACGGCGCTCTCTTCGCCGGCTGGAAACCATTTAGGTGTTTTCGCTATTGCGGTGCCGGTGATCGGATCGCTGATTGTCGGCCTGATGGCCCGCTATGGGTCGGAGCGAATTCGCGGCCACGGCATTCCGGAGGCCATCGAAGCCATTCTGATGAGCGGAAGCCGCGTGCATCCGCGGCTTGCAATTTTGAAGCCTATCTCCGCCGCTATTTCCATCGGCTCAGGCGGACCGTTCGGTGCGGAAGGCCCCATCATCATGACCGGCGGCGCCTTCGGTTCGATGTTCGCGCAATTTTTTCACCTCACCAGCGCCGAACGGAAAACACTGTTGGTGGCCGGTGCGGCAGCCGGTATGTCGGGGACGTTCGCCGCCCCGCTTTCTGCCACGCTGCTGGCTGTCGAGTTGCTGCTATTCGAATGGAAACCTCGAAGTGCGATTCCAGTTGCGCTGGCAGCGGCCACCGCGGGCGCAGCACGCCGCTATCTCCTGGGTGTTGGGCCGCTCTTCCCAGTACCCGAGCATCCCATTTTTATTGGACCGGAAGGTTTGCTGGGATGTTTGGTCGTTGGATTGGCAGCAGGAGGCCTCTCCGCGCTTCTCACATTAGCTGTTTATGCGGCGGAAGATATATTCCAGAAGCTGCCGATTCATTGGATGTGGTGGCCCGCTATCGGCGGCGTATTTGTCGGAATCGGCGGCCTGATCTTTCCACAGGCGTTGGGCGTCGGTTACGACACCATCGCTCTTTTGCTGCGCGGCAATGTGGCATTCACGTTTCTGATAGGCGTGCTGTTAGTGAAATCGTCCATCTGGGCGATTTCGCTCGGTTCGGGGACATCGGGCGGAGTGCTTGCGCCTCTTCTGATGATGGGCGCAGCACTGGGCGGTATAGCGGGTATGTTTTTGCCTCACTTTGGCGTCGGCTTTTGGCCGCTTGTGAGCATGGGAGCCATACTAGGCGGCACCATGCGTTCGCCATTCACCGGCATCGTATTCGCCATCGAACTGACGCACGACTTAAACATGCTGCTGCCCTTATTCGTGGCGTGTTTCCTGGCGCATACCTTTACTGTGCTCGTATTGAAGCGCTCCATTCTTACGGAAAAAATTTCGCGAAGAGGATACCATCTCAGCCGCGAATACGCGCTGGATCCTCTCGAAATTCTGTTCGTTCGGGAGGTGATGCGCACCAACGTCGTTGCGCTTCCTGCCGAGGCGACCTTCGAGGAAGTTGGCGAATTAATCCGCCCCGGGCAGAAAACTCATGGCCAACATTTGTTTCCCGTCATTGACGCGGAGAGACATGTTCTCGGCGTCGTCAGCCGTAATCATTTATCGAAGCTGCTCGAAGAAGCCCAACCATTAACGGCAACGAAACAATTGCGCGATTTCATGGACAAGGAGCCAACCACCGCCTTTGCCGATGAGCCTTTGCGCCTGGTCGTCTACCGCATGGTGGAGACCGGATTTCGGCGTATGCCGGTGATCGATTCAGACGAGGGCCGCCTCCTCGGAATGGTTTCGCTTGATGACTTACTAAGTGCGCGCAGCCGCAGCCTCGAAGAGGAGCGAGCGCGTGAGCGCGTACTGCGTCTCCGCATGCCGATACGCTGGCGAACGAACTCGCGGTCATCGAATCCGGACGCCCTGGAAATCGCGCGTGAGCCAGAGGTGGATGACGTTCCGACCGAACATCTCAAATGAAGAGTTACCGCAAGGAGCTTTGGTTTGAGACGCCCACGCGGCGCGCTTTCATCAACATCACGGGGCAGGTGCAGGAATGCTTGCGCCAAAGCGGCGTGAACGAAGGTCTAGTTCTCGTGAATGCGATGCACATCACGGCATCGGTGTTCATTAACGACGATGAAACCGGCCTGCACCAGGATTACGAGAAATGGCTGGAGCAACTGGCTCCGCATGAGCCGGTCTCGCAGTATCGCCACAACCGGACCGGCGAGGACAATGCGGATGCTCACCTCAAGCGGCAGGTCATGGGCCGTGAGGTCGTGGTCGCCATTACGGAAGGGCATCTCGATTTCGGCCCGTGGGAGCAGATCTTCTACGGTGAGTTCGATGGCAGGCGGCGCAAACGAGTGTTGGTGAAGATTATCGGGGAATAGAGAAATACCGATACTATTCCGCTCACCATCCGCACGGGAATGCACGATACCCCATCAGGAAAGCTTCCTGACGTTGTGCTGCTTAGGATTTCCAGAATGGAGAAGGGCCGACTAACTCCATGTCATATCGCCGCCAGAATGCAGCTTCCTTCACGGGCGCTTTGGGGTTTTCAACATCGAGGAAAAACTGTTCCATCTTGCCCGCGGGACAGAAGGCGATCAGCATGCGGCTCGGCTTCTCGGCAACCGATGAGAACGTGTGCGGTATTTGTCGCGGCGCCAGAATGGATTCTCCGCGACGCAGGTGTAGCGTTTGGTCGCCTACTTGGAAAGCCACTTCCCCCTCCATGACATAAAACCATTCCTCCTGATTCAGGTGCAGGTGCAATGGTGGGCCGCCGGGAAGAAGACGCGGGTGCTCTACAACGAACATTCCGCCTTTAGTCTCATGGCTAGCGACCTTGAACAGAAGTGAATCAAACCCTAACTGGTGCGGATGGCCGAGACGGTCCTCGCCGGCGCCGACCACTGCGGCGGGCGGCGGTAACCCAGCAGCCTGAGCGCGGAACTCATCTGAATGAAAAGGTTGCAGGCCTGTAGCAGGAATAATGGACGCAGCGGTCCTTAAAAACGAGCGGCGTCGCATGCGATCTCCTTAGCAGAACTGAAATTAAATCATGATAGCAAGCAAACCAAACTCGCCTTCTCCGTCCTGGGATGGCCGTACCAACTCGGGCGCGCAAATGGGAAATCTACGCCGGCTGCGGGCTCTCGCCGCCGACCAGCCCCGGAAGGGGTGAAGGATGTGGCGCGATCACCGTACCGTCCGGAGGCGTCGGAGTGGTGGATGGCTTTTGACCGCTGGCTACCTTCGGCAGCGGCTTGCCGTTGATCAAATCGATTACCTCGCCGCCGTCCAGAACTTCTCGTTCCAGCAGAGCTTCGGCAATTCGAACCAGAGCGTCCGAGTGATTCTGGATGATCTGCTTCGCTGTGTTATAGCCATCTTCCACCAGCTTGCGAACCTGCTGGTCGATTTTAATGGCCGTTTCTTCGCTGTAATCGCGATGTTGGGCGATTTCTCGTCCGAGGAAGATCTGCTCGTCCTTCTTGCCGAAGCTCAAAGGCCCAAGCTCGCTCATGCCCCACTCGCAAACCATCTTATGCGCCATCTCGGTGGCGCGCTCGATGTCGTTGCCGGCGCCGGTCGTCATCTGATCGAGAAAAATCTCTTCGGCAATGCGTCCTGCCATCAGAATCGCCAGCCGTGCTTCCAGGTATTTCTTATCATGCGAAAGCTTGTCATCAAGCGGCAATTGCATGGTCAAACCCAGCGCCATCCCGCGGGGAATGATGGTTACTTTGTGTAGCGGATCCGCATTTTCCATCAGCGCTGCTACCAACGCATGTCCGCCCTCGTGATAGGCGGTCATCTTCTTTTCTTTGTCGCTGATGATCAGGCTCTTTCGCTCTACGCCCATCAGGACTTTGTCTTTGGCAAGCTCGAAATCATATTGCGTCACGACCTTGCGATTCTGGCGGGCCGCTACCAGCGCCGCTTCGTTGACGAGGTTTGCGAGGTCCGCGCCTGCAAAACCCGGTGTGCCGCGGGCAATGACCGAAAGATCGACATCATCGCCAAGCGGTGTCTTCTTGGTATGAACCTTCAGAATGCTCTCACGACCGCGCACATCCGGCCGGTCGACCACGACGCGCCGGTCGAAGCGCCCAGGTCGGAGCAGGGCAGGGTCCAATACGTCTGGACGGTTTGTCGCCGCGACCAAAATCACGCCTTCATTCGATTCGAATCCATCCATTTCGACGAGCAACTGATTCAGCGTCTGCTCGCGTTCATCGTGTCCGCCGCCGAGTCC
>DAISJE010000015.1:0-19369 GCA_036821665.1 Bryobacteraceae bacterium
CGCCGGGCGGAATACGAATTGCGCCATCATGTTCAAGCTGGATAAGCATTGGGAAGCGTGTCGGCGCATGCGATGCGAAGTAAATGCCCACTTCGGCCTGTATCGATTCCGGCTTGCCGGTGGGCTGGAGATGGAGGTTCAGGATCAGGTCGGTGCCCGGATCCAGACGCCAGCTCATATCGTCCGGTTCGGGACGCAGAACGCTGCCCGGTTTCCAGAACAAGAAATGTGAGTCGGGGTCAAAATTATTCGCGGCAGCTTCCGTGATTACATCCATGCCGGGAAATCCAGGTCGCCCGTCCTCTCCGTCACGACGCCGCAATGATCGTGTGCGGTCCAGTACGACATTCGCGTGATGCACAACACGGGTATTATCCATCCGCAATTCCAGAGCGCGCACATACTTCGTTTCCTTCAACCCTGTCGCAATAACAAAATTGCGAAAAATATCGCTGCCGCCGGGCGGCATCCGGAACGGTTGCTTCATTTTCAGGATCAGGTCTGGCTTACCCATCTGCCATTCGCTGTCAAAGTGTGGCGCGGAGGGTAAATCGGCCGGACTGCCCTCTGGTTCGCCTTGGGCTATCCAATCGGCGATTACCTGGATCTGTTTGTCACTTAGGCTGCGGTCATCCGCGAAATCGCCATAGCCATGTTCAGGAGGCCAGGGCGGCATATAGCGCCGCTGCGTCACAGCGCGAATCTGCAAGGCATGCTTGTGGACATCCTGATATGTGATGAGCGAAAACGGTCCAACGCCTCCGGCATGATGACACGGCGCGCAATGCTCAAAGACCAGGGGTGCAATGTTCTTATCGAATGTCACCGGAGTAGGCGAAAGCGATAAAACAGCAAGACAAATTGGCGCGATCAGCAAGGGTGCCTATCTGGAGCTTAACGCGCGTTTAATCGAGGCTTCCAGATCCTCTCTTTTAAGGGCCGTGCTTACGAATAACTCCTGCCGGGCGCCTCCGCTGAGCGCGATAGCCTTCCAGCCGTTTGTCGTGGGAACCGTGATCCGAATCAACGGCTCGCCTCGTGCGTCGCGAACCGGTTTGATCACGCCGGGAATGATGGATCGGATCTCGTCATTGCTGTCCAGCAAACGTTCCAGCACAGGACGCAGCCCGTCGATGATGCTGTGCTCAATTTTCAGCTTTCCTTTTGCGGCCCTCAGTCTCATCGAAAGCGCTTCTTATATTGGATATCGATTCCGAACTCGCCATTTTCATCGCGGAGGGCCACAACTGAATACTGTGGATTGAGAGCCCACTCCACGCGGAAGATTTGCTCGGAGGTCTGCGAAAGATTCGTGACATATGTAACCGTAAGGTCCCGGGAGACTTGTTGTTCCAGCGTCAGTCTTGCTTGTGGCGTATTTGTAATGATGCCTTGCACCATGGGATCGATCTTCACATTCGTAATGCCGAACAATTTGGAAAGGCGGCTGGGCGGGGAGGAAATTGCCTGCCCCAGGACGGTACCGGCGCCTTGCGTTGTTACGTCGCTTGGATTTTGAGCCGTCTGTACGTTGGAAGTCGTACTGGGTGTTCTTCCGACTGTGAGCAGAGCAATGATATCCCGGGGCTGCAGCGGAGGGTCGGAGCGATACGCGATGTTGAGTTTGTTTATCGTTCCGGAAATTGTAATGTTGACGGTGATCCCACGGGTCTGCGTCTGCAGGTCGAGATCAAGAACCGGCTCGATTCGTACCGTATTTTGAAAACGAACCTCGCCGTGGTTAATGCTGTATTTTGTGCCGAAAACCTTAATGTCTCCCTGATTCGCCGAAATATTGCCGAGCAGAAGCGGATGGTCTGGAGTGCCTCGGAGCCGGACATCGATTTCCGCTTCTACATCACGGCTGAGCGCTGTATTGAGCTGCAGATTTGGCGCGCTCTCGACGGCAACATCCAAGTGCAATCCTGAGACGAACTCGTTACTATTCGCTGGAGCCACTTCGGCCGCACTGAATGCAGCCAGCAGATTGCCGATGTCGGTATTGGGATTGAAGACCACGCGCGAAACGGTAGCCGTTCCGGACAGAATGCTGCTTTGGCTGGAACCGGTCAATCGCAGGTCCGCATTGGCCGTTACGCTGATCCCGGCGCCATAACGAAGCCGGACGTTTCCCGCATTCGCCTGGACGTGCCATACGAGCGGACCAGAGTTGCCAAAACCGACAAAGCCCGTAAGCGATAAGGTGCCACCGCCCACTTGTGCGTCCAGCTTTTGAATGGTTGCGCGATCCCGATTAAACACAATGCGGCCATTCACATTACTAAGCCCGTTCGGCAGGTTCGACTCGAAAAACATGCCCTGCGCGATATCAAGGGTTCCGGTCAGAGTCGATTTGTGGATGGTTCCGCCTAAATTGGCTGCAATGATAGCGCGACCGGATGATTGGAGAGAGGCGTCGAAGAGCTTCAGACCTTCCAAATTGACGGATCCGTTTATCCGAACATCCAGTACAGACTTGGGATCGTAATGAATCGATCCGGCTACCGTTAACGCCGTACTATTGCCGGTGATACCGAAACTGTTTATCTTCGCGACCCCATCCCCAACATCGACAATCACCGGGGCCACATTATGGAAAACCAACGCCGAGGCACTGAACGATTTGGGCAGCTTCGGTCGAAGCTCCACTTGACTAATCCTCAGTTTGCTTCGCCATTCCCGTGGTCGAAGAAATGGTCCTTCCAAAGCTAGATCGCCAGATGTCGTTCCGTCAAATGGCAATGTTGCATTCTGCGCGGGATACACAATGGCCGGTAAAACAGCAAGATCGAGGTGATCGAAATGGAACTCGCTCTTCATGGGACTTCCCGCTGCGAGTTGAATTCGGGAAGTTCCCGAAAAGGAGTGACCACGGAGATCGCCGCCGAGCTTGGCTGTAAGGACGTTGTTGCTGGTGGCTGCATTAACGGTCAGCGCTCCGAACAGCTCGCCATTATACGTAAGATCGTGCAATTTTAAGACTCCATCTGTAACGGCAGGTTCAATTTGGCCCGAGGCGATTCGAATTGCACCTTGCCCGTGAATTTCGGCTCTCCCGTTTAGTTCGGGTTCGAATCTGCGCCACTCCGGAACGCCGGCGAGCGGAAATCCGTTGCTGTCGATTTTTATGGCGAGCTGACCATCCCGCCAGGACTCGTCGCGATGCGTATAGGTTCCAGAGAATGAAATTACCGCGGATCCCGACTGCGCGCGGCCCTGCGTCAGTTTGACCTGATTCTGTTCAAGTGCCAAGCTGAGCTGAATTTGACTCATACGCGTCCCCTGCAGATCCGGATTGTCGATATGCAGTTGCACTCTCCCAATCGGATTTGAAAACCGGCCGGAGAGTGCCACGGAGCCGGAAGCGATGCCGCCGGAAAGAAACTTGGTCCATGGCGGAGCACCGCCACCGGGTATTTGAAATGCCGGCTGATTAAGATCAATGCTCTGAAAATGTCCGTCTACACGGATCTGACTGTTAGCCGCTGGAATCCAATTCGCAAGATCCAGGTGACCGCTACCGGTAATGCGCGCCGGACCACTGGTAAGCCGGAAAGAGGTGAGAGCGACTTTCTGTGGAGATAAACCGATCTGCGACTGCAGCACATCCCAATGCTTGTCCCGGAAACGAAAATTCGAGAGCGCAACGGATCCGGCAATCTGGGGCGCGGTCAGCAATCCCGCAACGGTTCCGTCAAAATGCGCGTGGCCATTGCTTTCGATGGCCGGCAGAGCCGCAATTGGAAGCGTATGAAGAGCACCAAGCGCGGAACCGAGGTCAGTCAGATCCGTGCTTTCCAAGTTTACTTGCATGCTCGTACTGGGTACGCCGGAAAACGATACCTGCGTTCCAGGGAGATTCAGGTGCGAAGAATTGAATTCGAGCGAGCGTGCCGGCGTCCGATAAACTAGATCAACGAATCCGGATACCGGCAGCGCGGAACCGGCAGGTTGCAGGTTTAACTCAGCCTTCAGGAGACTTTGCGGATCTCCCTTTGAAAGATCGCATGAGAAATGGATTCGCCCATCGGCAAGCGCATCCCAGGGAAGGGAACGTTCAAATAACCTGGAGGACACGCGGTTAAGATCAAGACGCGCGACACTGGCGTTGAGATCAAGCGTGTTTAGATCAGCCAGTTTTGCGCTGCCGGTCAGCTTCGCTCCCAGAGCTTTGATCACAAGATGCGTGAACTGCATACTGTCCGGCGAGCCGGATAGCTCCGACTCCAAATCGACAGCGGAGATGTCAAACGCCCCCGAATGATAGGAGAGCTTACGTCCCGCGATATTCCCTCGAAAACTTGTGCCGGCCTGCGAATCGTAATGAATTCCGCCTGCCAACGTTGCCTCTCCAGCGCGCCAGCTATGCGCTAGCGGATACTCGCTCGCGTCATCTGCCTGGACTTGGGCCGAAAGCTGGAAATCCGCCGTTGGATTCGCAAAATTCTTGATGGCTCCGCTTGCAGTTACATTTGAATCGCCGCGTGCGATATGGAACGCCTGGACGATTACCGCGCTCTGCTCGATCCGGACTCGTCCGTCGACATTCACCGCGGGCGACGTGGCGTTCCCGTGCTCGACGCTAGTGTCTTTTGAAGAAAATTGGAGTTCATAGGCCTCGCGGGCGCGATCGAACCGGCAGTGCGCCTCCATTTCGCGCCCGTTGAACTGCAGCGGCAGGCGGCGGAAATTAACCGTCAACATTCCCCGCTCCGCCGTAAAGCGATGCACGCGCAGATCGATCAGCTTCTGTAGAGCATTGTTTTGCGGACGCGGTACGTTCGTACTTCCGTCTGGCCGGATGAGTAGATGAACTTCCGGCCGCTGGATCTGAACAGACTGGAGATCAAGACTGCGTTTCAGCAGCGAAGCCAGCCTGAAGCCAACGCGCACGTCATCGGCTGCAAATAAGGGTGCCCCATCTGGGGGCTCGGATCCGCGAATGACCACCGACCTGAATTCGACAACGCCGTTGTGCCAATCCAAACGTAGCGATTTGATATTGACTTGGGCGCCGGTCGATTGTTCAAGTTTAGAAACTACTCGTTGCCGGATCTTCTCCTGAAACCATCCGCTTTGAAGCGTGTAAATAGCGCCTAGGCATAGAAAGGCTAATGCGCCAATGACCGTTCCGCTTATCAGAAGCGAGCGCTTACTGCGGCTCATAGGCTGTCATCGAAGCGACTTATCAATGTACACGATATTGACCTGCTTGCGGGCCTCTTCCAGCCAGGCCGCAAGCGCTTCATCGCTCTGTTCGTTGCGTATTTTCTGCCCGATCGATTCTTTCAGCGTTGCAGTACTACCCGACCGAAACCGGTATTCGACAAAACGTAAAATCGCAAGTTGCAATTGAAGATGATCCTTAAGCGCGTTTTCCGAGAGATTATAGTCGCGAAGCAACTGCCGGAAGCGGTCCGGTCCGCCGTCCGTAGATTGAAGTTCTTCAAGATAGGCGTTGAGATCTTTCGAATCCGACTGCCGGTAACGGTTCAGTTCCATCTCTCGTTTTAAGAGTAATTGTTCAACCAGCCGGTCGGCAGCTGCTCTTCGGACTTCTTGCGTTCGCGAAATAGGCTGGTTATTCAGAAATGCCGTTATCCGCAGTTCTTCATCTAATTGAAGTTCCGTGATGCTTTGGTGGCCAACCACGATTGCCAGTCGATCGACAATTTCTGCCCGAAGGAGTACGGCGATAAGCCCCGTAGCCAACAGCTTCCACATCAGAATGCCTGCCCGAGCGAAAAGTGGAATTGAAATGCGTTGATTTTTTGAACTGTCGAAACGGCAGTGCCGTTGATGTAATCCTGCTCCGTGCCTTTGAGGCCGTAGAAGCGGGGCGCGTCCGGGCTGAATGAAAAATCCAAGCGGATGGGGCCGATCGGAGTGCGATATCGGAGGCCGATGCCGACGTCTTGTACCAGGTAGTTGAAATCTTGCAGGTTGTGCTGCCGGAACCGGAAGCTCATATCGCTTAAGGTGCTGTAGACGTTTCCAGCATCGTGAAAGAGTACGCCATTGAGGTTGTCGCCAAACAGAGGAAATCGAACCTCGAAATTGTTTATGAATAAGGCGTTTCCGCCCAGAGGGAATCCGGTCGTAACGTCGCGCGGGCCGGCCTGAAAGTCTGGAAACGCCCGGATCGAGGTCGATCCTCCCGAGTAGATCCTTTCCGCGAGTGGAATCGTGCTCGCCTGAGCGCTGGAGGCGATAAACCCAAACTGCGTGCTCCGGGCAAAAACTAAATCGCGCCGAAACGGATGATAGGTCGAGTTTCGGAATAATGCACGAACAAAATGAGTCTGCCCGAAGACGCCCGGCGCATAGCTTAGATCGGCTGTCGAGTAAAGGCCGCGGTGGGCATCCGCGGGATCGTCGCGCTTATCCTGAATCAATGAAATTTCTCCCATTCCAATAGTTTCGGGCTGGGAAAGCAATGGCACCAGCAATTGATCGATCTTGAGATTGGAAAGAGTGACATGGCGGAAGACCAGCCGGTATTGCAACGTATAGGCACGGGAAAGCCGTTGCCCGAGTTGAACGGATGCCTGCCGCTGGTGCGCGGTGAAGGTCCGAATATCGTTTGAGTTCTCAATCAGGGCAGAGGTTGTAAAGCTCAAATTATTCTTCGACACAAACTGCGGAATAAAGTAAGATAGCGCCGCGCGTTGCTGAATGGTCGATGCCAAAGTTTGTAGCGCTAATGTCTGGCCAAGCCCCAAAAAGTTAATGCGGCTGATGCCTACCGATATTCGAGGTGCGAATCCGGTGGTTCCGGCGGGGTTGTCGAGACTTGTAGTCCCGCCTCCAATACGCCCGATCTGTGCACCTACGCCCACATTCAAAGAATAGTGGCGCGCCTCATCGATGTCATACAAAACGTATTTCTCGTCCTCCTCGCCATCCGGATTTTGAATGGCCGTGTTGACACGTGCAAAGATGCCAAGATCGTACAAACGCCTTTGGCTATCCGTCTGCGCCGTGATCGAAAGTGGTTGGCCCGGTTTCAACTCGATTCGGTCGAAAACAAGCGAGCGCCGGGTCGTATCCAAGCCGCTAACCAGAACGTCACGGACATACTTGCGAGCGCCGGGCACGATCACATAATGGAGATTCATCTGGTCCGCTGCTGCGGCAGGCTCCACGTAGTATTCGAAATTTGCGTTTAGAAAACCGAGGCTGAAATAGTAATTTAGGATGTTGCTGCGATCATCGCTTACATTTGCCTCACTATAAGGCTGGCCCGGCAGGCAAGTCAGCACGGGATGCAGTGCGGCGAGATCGGCTCTACTAGCGCCGTCAATCGTCAAATTGGCAACAAGCCACTGTCTTCCTTCTTTGATTTTGATGAATACGGCTATATTGTTCTCTTTGCCCCGGTAATTGTCCTCCACCCGGGTCGTGACGGCGACATCCCTGAAGCCGTTTGAAACATACAGGTTCTCGATAGATTGCACGTCCTGCTTCAAGTAATCGTTGCTGAATCGGCCCTTGGGAAAACGCGGGAACTCCGCGGGTTGTATGTAGAGCCGTTCGCGGATCGTTTGCTGCGGAAAATAATTGCTGCCGCTTATTTTGAGAAAGACAAACTTATGGCGGCTCCCATGTCGCACATGATATGTAATCGTTTGTTCGTGCGGGCCGTATCCTGAGCCCGTCGTATAAGTAACCGTCACTTCAAAGTAGCCGAGCGACTGCATATACTGCGCGATATTGCTCGCACCCTCGACCAGCAGATCGGGATCGACCGTGCCTTCTTGAAAAATGGGAACCAGATCGGCGAGCTTTCCACGGCTAATTTGTGCTCCTTCCACGCGAATCGCAATTCGTGGCCCTGGCTGAATTTCGAGGTATGGGCGTACCGTGTTCGTTTCTTCTGAATAATCCAGCCGTGTAAGCGTCACCTTGGCCTGCAGAAGGTCCCTTTTTTCGTAGTAATGCCGGATGTTATCGATTCCCTGCCGGAGACGGCTTTCCGTTAATTCCTGCCATCCCAGGAGGCCGTATAATCTCTTCCAGTGCGTGGCGCGGATAATGCTCGGTTCGGTGTTATCGATAAGTCCGCTCATCACGGGCTGCTCAAAGCGCGCCCGCTTGCCGGTACTCACGTTCAACAATACGTTTGCCTGTTCCGCTTCTGTTTGATAGCGGATCTCGTCTTCGATACTCGAGTGATAAAAACCGTTCTGGCGCAGAATGTTGCGCACCGATCCAACAGCTTGGTTTTTGTCCGCGTCGGAATACGGCTCTCCGAGCCGCAATTTGGTAGCGCTGGCTAGTTGTCCGGTGTTGGGGGGCTGTTTGACGCCGGTAACCAGGACGCGCCCAACGAAATAAGCTCGCTTTGTTATGAACTTCAGGGCGACTCCGCCGTTCGCTTCGCTCGCGTCGACTGCAAGATCCGAAAACCTCCCGCTGGCAAACAGATTTTGGATCGCAAGTCGCAGGTCGCGCTCTTCAAAGGCCGACCCGGGCCGGAACGGAAGCCGCTTTATCAATTGCTGGTTCGTAAGCGGCTGGTCGGCCGGCTGGAATTCGATATCTGTAATGCGCTGGCCATCGTAGCGGAGAGCCTCTTTTAAAAGTGGCGGCGCATCGTTTTGAGCGGCGGGAAGCGCTAATCCGGACAGCCACAATATCCCGATGAGCGTCATGCTGCAGCACCGCCATACGCGTTCGGGCGCGCGGCCGCGGCGCGGTTGGCCCACTGCTAGCATCGTCGTATATGCTACCGGGTGAAAAAGAACGCTATTCCCGGCAGATCCTGTTCGGCCCCATTGGTGAGGCCGGCCAGTTACGGATTCGACAAGCTGCTGTCTGTATCGTCGGTTGTGGTGCACTAGGAAGCTTTCAAGCCGAGGCGCTTGTGCGCGCCGGGATCGGCCGCCTCCGGTTGATCGATCGCGATTATGTCGATTACACGAATCTGCAGCGACAGTGGCTTTACACCGAGGAAGACGCCCAGCACGAATCTCCCAAAGCGATCGCTGCCTCCCGAAGGTTGCGTCAATTGAATAGCCATGTTGACCTAGAACCGCTAGTCACAGACTTGACGCCTTCTAACGCGGAAGAACTAATCGCTGGATGCGACCTGATCCTGGACGGTACCGATAATTTCGAAACGCGGTATCTCCTCAACGATCTTAGCGTCAAACAAAGCACGCCCTGGATCTATGGAGCGGCAATTGGCAGCTACGGTATCGCTATGCCCGTCGTGCCGGATCGTGGACCGTGCTTCGCCTGCGTGTACCCGGAACCTCCGCAAGGGCTCCAGCCTACCTGCGACGTGAGTGGAGTGCTGGCTTCCGTTACCGCTTCGATTGCCGCTCTGCAGGTCTCAATGGCACTACGGATTGTGGTCGGCTGGCCGGATTTTGAATGTCGCATGCATACTCTCGATGTCTGGAGCGGTGCGGCGAAACAGTTCTCCGCGGGCGACCCGGACCCGGAATGTCGCGTCTGCGCGAAGCGAGAATTCCGATATCTGGACGGAAAGCGGCATATACCCGTTAGCTTGTGCGGCCGGAACGCTGTTCAGTTGCACGAGACATCGAGGCCGTTGGACTTGCAGCAGCTTGCCGCTCGCCTAAGGCCCTTCGGGAATGTCCGGGTTAACGAGTTTGCGTTGAGAATAGCCGTCCCGAAATATGACCTGACCTTTTTCCCGGATGGCCGCGCAATTGTGAAGGGCACAACTGATGTTGGCCTCGCGCGGTCCGTGTATGCGAAGTTGATTGGCTCTTAAGCCTCTACCTTCAGCAGGCCAGCTACGCCGTTAGTACTGAGCGATCGGCGTCGGCCAACGGTCTAGGTCGTGGTGCTGACTGCTCTTGGTCATGCGAACATAAAAGAAATATCGGGGCGCTTAGCTCAGCCGGTTAGAGCGCGTGCCTTACAAGCACGAGGTCGCAGGTTCGATCCCTGCAGCGCCCACCATAACTCTGAACCTCGCGAGATCGTCTTGCGTACTATCCGGTGTGAGTGAAAACAGCCGAGGCGCCGCTCATCTCGATATCGCCGGGATGCTACAACGGGCACTCGCAATTTGGCACGCCACTCCGCTGGATTTCCCGAAGCTGGGGCCCTCCTACTCTCTCTTCGAGCAGACCAATCGGGAACGCATGCTGGACCGCCGCCTCGAAGCCATTGATGCCGAGCTGCGTAAAAGCTCCCGAAAATCAACCGTTGCGGAGCGCACGATCGCAAACATCACATCCTTATTTGTGCAGGTTTCTGCGGATGCGCTGAATATTGAAGATCCGGAGATAGAACTCCTGCTGCGAAATGGATTTTCGCAGATTGGCACGGAACTGGCGCGCTATGCACGCAGACTCGATCCGGACGTGAGCATGATCGATATCCTTCAGGCCGCTCGAAACGCCTGGACTGCTTGCGGTTTGCAGGTTCTCCTGGGCAGACCGGTGAAGCTTACGCCCGCCATCTTCGCTTACAGCATGCTCTACCCATACAGCGACAACTATCTGGATGACCCGGGGGTCTCGTCTGCTGAAAAGCTAGGTTTCAGCGAGCGGTTTCGCGAACGGCTCGAGGGCGGACGTCCGGACGTTTTCAATGGTCGGGAAGAGATGATCTGGCGGCTGGTCGGTCTTATCGAAAACGAATACCAGCGTGCGAATTTCTCAAACGTCTACAAATCGCTACTGGCTATCCACCACGCTCAGGAGGAGAGCATGCGGCAGATGCGGAACGTTCAGAAAGGTGAGATCGATTTAGTCAGACTCACCCTGGCGAAAGGCGGAGCATCCGTATTAGCGGATGCTTATCTTGCGGCGGGAGAACTCAGTCCCGATGAAGCGAACTTTGCATTCAACTGGGGCGTAGTACTTCAATTGGGGGACGATCTTCAGGATCTTTATTCGGATCGCTCACGCGGATCGCTGACTCTTTTTACCAGGGCAGCCGCGCAGGGAACACTTGACAAAATTACGAACCGGACTCTTCATTTCTCGCAATATGTAATGACTCAGATGCCGGGACCTCGAAACGCATCTTTGAGATTGAACGCACTGCTTGCCGCAAGCTCTCGTATGCTCCTTATCCGCAGTGCGGCCAATGCTCCGGATGCGTATTCGACAGACTACCTCGGCGAGTTGGAAAAATATTCGCCTTTTCGGTTCGATTTTCTGCGCAGTCGAGAGAAACGTTTTGCACGCCGCCGCCGGTCGTACGCCCGTCTGTTTGAGTACGCCGTATCGGGTATTCCTGACCGCGAGTTTCTATGCCGCCCGGTAAGCGTCGTCGTCTCTGGTTGATAATCAACTTTGATCTATTCTCGAATCTTCTGGATTGTCCTTGCGCTCGTGTCCGTTATGCAGCCACTGGCGGCGGGCGATGACGAGTTGTCGCCCTCCGAAGCGGCGAAGCGGGGGCAGGCTCAGTTTTCGCAGTCTTGCGGTTTTTGCCATTCGCCGGACGCCACTGGAACAACAGAGGGCCCGGACCTGATCCGTTCCTCGCTGGTCCGCCACGATGATAATGGCAATCTCATCGGCCCGGTGATTCGGAATGGCCGTCCGGATAAAGGAATGCCGCCGGTGAAGCTCAACGAAAGCCAAATTGCCGATGTCGTTGCATTCCTTCATTGGCGTTTAGCGGACGCGGGCCGCGCAAGCCCGGAAGAAGCGCATAACCTGTCGCTTAAAACTTTGCTCACTGGTAACGCGGCGGCTGGGAAGACCTATTTTAATGGCGCAGGAGGGTGCGCGCATTGCCATTCGCCTTCTGGGAATCTTGCGGGGATCGCAAAAAAATATTCGCCTGCCGATCTCCAGGCTCGCTTTCTTTATCCGCCGGATATACCGAAGACCGCTACTATCACCGACACTTCCGGCCAACGGTTCAGTGGCCAACTTGTATATGAGGATGCGTTCAGCATCGCTATCAAAGATCAGGACGGTTGGTACCACTCCTGGCCTCGCAGCAAGGTCGCGGTTGAGATTCACAATCCATTGGCGGCGCATCTGGAATTGTTGAGTAAGTACACAGAAGCAGACGTGCACAATGTATTCGCTTACCTGGAGACGCTTCAGTGAAATCGCTTGCGCTCGTTTTCATTTGCGTTGGATGCCTCTGGGGCCAAGGACTCGAATCCGCTGATTTCTCGAAACCACCCACAACAACCTGGCCTACGTATAACGGCGACTATTCGGGTCGCCGCTTCAGCACGCTCCACCAAATCGACAAGAGCAATGTCCATTCCTTGACCATGGCTTGGGCATTTCAGACCCATTCCGCTACTCTCAAGTCCACTCCTCTGGAAGTAAATGGAGTTCTTTATTTCACGACTCCGGATAACGTATGGGCGCTCGACGCGCGCGATGGCCATCAAGTCTGGCATTATGAGCGGCCGTCACAGGGCGATCACGTCGGAAATCGCGGGGTCGCCATGTATAAAGACAAGCTTTATTTCGGAACACCGGACGCGCACCTGATCTGCCTGAATGCGCGCGACGGAAAAGAGGTCTGGAATATCGAAATTGCGGATGTGCGGCTTGGATATTACGTGAGCGTCGCTCCTTTGGTGGTCAAGGATCGACTGATCATCGGCACATCGGGCGATCAGACCGACATTCCGCATTTCATTGAAGCGATCGATCCGGAAACAGGCAAGGTGATTTGGCGCACCAACACCGTTCCCGATCCGGACGCTCCGGGTTCGGAAACTTGGCCCGACAAGGAAGCGCTACTCCATGGCGGCGGCCCTGCCTGGATGACGGGCACGTACGATCCCGAAGCTAACCTTATTTATTGGGGCACCGGAAATCCGCATCCTGTTCTGGCTGGTGTCGTACGGAAAGGGAGCAATCTTTACACCTGCTCCATTCTGGCCTTAAATGCTGACACCGGCAAGCTGGTCTGGTATTTCCAGGCGTCGCCGCACGATACACACGATTGGGATGCCGCTGAGACTCCCGTGCTATTCGATGCCGATTTTCATGGCGGGCCACGTAAGCTGCTCGCGCAAGCCAGCCGTAACGGTTATTTCTTTTTGCTCGATCGAGTCACCGGCGAACACTTGCTCACTGCTCCCTTTGTGCCGCTCGATTGGTCTTCCGGCCTGAACAGCAGAGGAGAACCTGTCCCCAATCCTGCCAAGGAGCCGTCACGCGATGGTTCGCTCGTACGCGCTGCTGACGAAGGCGCGACCAACTGGATGGCGCCCAGCTTCGATCCGGAAACAAAGTTGTTCTATGTGAACGCTGAGCAAGGCTTCGGACTGTATTATCTGACGCTCAATAAAAACAAGAAAGCCGTAGGGCATCAAGGCGGCCAGGCAACCGATTTGTGGTCGCGCGCGCTGCTTGTCGCGATCGATTATCAGACCGGCAAGATTCGCTGGCGTAGAACAGAGGAAGAACGGGCAGGGCATCCGGGCATTCTAACCACAGCCGGGCATCTGCTTTTTACCGGAGACGTTTCCGGAAATTTGCTGGCCCTCGATCCTGAAAATGGAGACACGCTCTGGCATGTCAAGGTGGGTGGCAATCTTGGTAGTTCGCCGATGACGTATGAATTGGACGGACGCCAGTACGTTGTTACGGGCGTTGACGGTGTTTTGTACGCGTGGGCGTTGCCGGAATAAACTTCCGCTTGCTCACGCGAGCGGCTCAGAATTATTCGATCTTTATATTTTTAAATTCAGCCGTTTCGTCGAATGAACCCAACCCGACGCGGCCCGAACGTAGACTCAGATCAACCGCGTGAAGCGCCGGTATCGACTTTCCGTCTACGGTGACGTGAACTTCACCGGATGCGCCATCCCATGTCAGACGGACGTGCTGCCAGCGCCCGGATGCCTCGAAGGCCGCCGGACCATCTGTGGGACTGATTCGTACTCGTTCGCCCTCGTAAACGTGAAATATGCCGTTGTGATGCGATTGCGCCCGAGCAGTATCGGCAGAAAGATGGGCGTAATCGAAGTGGGCTGCGTCGCGATACGCGAACACGATCATCAGCGAGCGCCCTAGCGGACGCATATCGCCTTCAACCGTCACTTTTCGAAGGTCTGGTGTGTCGGCCAGCGCGAACTCAATTGGCCGCCGTGGGCCTGGAAGCGGTCCTCTCGGCGTGGCCAAACGCAATACTTGAGTGCCGTTCTCCTGCTCTATTTTCCAATCGGATGTGTCTGGAACGGTCCAGCGATGTCCAAAGATGGTTATGGTACCGGCTGCAGCCAGGACGCCGGTGGCGATAAAGAAAAGCCCAAGTGTTCGCATTCCGCCATCCTACGATGAGATGTGATCGTGAAGAAAGACTTGCTGGACGATTTAGAGAGGCGTTTGTCTGAGCCGAGTGATGCGGACCGCGCATTTATGCGGGGTTTAAAGGGCGGCATTATCATTCTCGGCGCGGGTGGAAAGATGGGGCCTTCGCTTGCCCGGCTTGCAAAACGGGCGGCCACTGAAGCAGGTGTACACACGCGCGTTATCGCCGTCTCACGATTTGGCTCCGAGGCGGTGCGGCGCGACCTCGAATCGGCCGGAGTAGACGTCATCTCATGCGATCTGCTCAATCCGGCAGAAGTCGAGTGTTTGCCCGATTGCGAAAACGTCTTATATTTGGCTGGCAGGAAGTTCGGTTCCAGCGGGCGGCCCGATCTCACTTGGGCGATGAACGCCATTGCTCCAGCGTTGGCCGCATACCGGTATCGAAATAGCCGGATCGTCGTATTCTCGACCGGAAACGTGTACGGCCTGACCGATGTGCATTCGGGCGGTTCGCGCGAGAGCGATCCCGTTTCGCCTGTGGGCGAGTACGCACAATCCTGCCTCGCCCGCGAGCGAATCTTCGAATATCACTCGAACGAATACAAGACGAGGTGTTTGATCTTTCGGTTAAATTACTCGGTCGATCTGCGATATGGGGTGCTGGTCGATGTCGCGCGGAAAGTTCATGCTGGCGAGCCGCTCGATGTGACTGTTCCTACATTCAATGCGATCTGGCAGCGAGATGCCAACTCATATGCTTTGCGGGCGCTCGGCCTATGCTCCTCGCCGCCGCGCATTCTCAATGTGACGGGGGCGGATTCGATTGATGTTCGCCAAGTCGCCGCGGAGTTCGCAACACGATTCGGACGCCCATGCGATTTCCAAGGCCGTGAAGGGACCAGCGCGTTGCTCAGCAACGCATCGCTCTGCCATGAATTACTGGGTCCGCCGTCCGTGTCTTTAGCAACTCTGCGGGATTGGGTAGCTGACTGGGTTATAGCCGGTGGCGAGAATATCAATAAGCCTACGCATTTTGAAGTTGTCGACGGGAGTTATTAATGGCCACCTATCCAAAACTCGACGCTCGCGTGGCGGCGATTCTCAAAAGAGGCATCGTGATTCCTGCTCATCCCCTCGCCCTGAGTGCGAAGCGGAAGCTGGACGAGCGTCGCCTGGATGCACTCACCCGCTATTATTGCGACGCCGGAGCCGGTGGCATCGCAGCGGGCGTCCACACAACGCAATTTGCGATTCGAGACGCGAAGTTCGGCTTATTCGAGCCGGTTTTGCGTTTGATTGCGTCCACCGCTGCCGATCGTGAGCGTGTTTCCGGCAAACGGATGCTTAAGGTCGCTGGAATCTGCGGCGAAACTCTGCAAGCCGTCCGGGAGGCGGCATATGCACGCGAAACGGGCTACGATCTCGGGCTGCTGAGTTTGGCAGCCATGGCTTCCGCAGGCGATGACGAGTTGATCGCACACTGCCGCGCCGTGGCGCAGGAAATTCCTCTGTTCGGCTTCTACTTGCAGCCGGCCGTTGGCGGACGCGCGCTGAGCTATAAGTTCTGGCGGGAATTCTGCCAAATCGAGGGTGTCGCGGCAATCAAGGTCGCGCCATTCAACCGTTACCAGACGTTGGATGTCATTCGCGGCCTTTCCGAGAGCGGGCGGTCATCAGAAATCGCGCTTTATACGGGAAACGACGATAACATTATTCCGGACCTGCTGGCTGATTTTCGCTTGGAGAGCGGAACGCTTCACTTTTCCGGCGGCTTACTCGGTCACTGGGCAGTGTGGACGAAGTGCGCCGTAGAGCTGCTGCAAATTATTCAGAGTTGCAGGTGCAATAACGGGCAAGGTGCGCTTGACATTCTGGAGCGCTCAGCTTCGCTGACAGATGCAAATGCCGCTCTGTTCGACGTGCGAAATCGATTCGCAGGCTGCATCGCCGGATTGCACGAAATTCTGCGCAGGCAGGGCCTCCTAGAAGGCCGCTGGTGCCTCGATCCCGACGAAGACCTCTCACCAGGACAGCTCGAAGAAATCGATCGCGTTTGCGCGAGCTATCCGGATCTTCAGGACGACGATTTCGTACGAAGCAATCTGGATAAATGGCTGAGTTAGAATTTTTCGTCCCACGTGGCCCCCATTCCCTGTCGCAGCGTGATAATACAGTCCGGCTTTACGTTTCGAAAGCGCTCTCTTTTCCCATCCGGCCAGCGAACCAGCACCGCTTCAATCTCCGGCCGATCGCCCAGCCCGAAATGCACGCGCACATCACTGGCGCTGAGATAACTCGAATCTGCCTGCACGCGTCGCCATAAGACTTCCGTTCCACTTCGCACAACACCTATTTCGCCGCCAATTGCGAAGCGGTTCTTTTGCGGAGATTCCAGTTTTACAATCAGCCAGTGACGTCGTGCGCCGATCTGGTTACGCAGCAGGCGCACAGGTCCGTTGTTATTCGTGACGACAATATCGATTGCACCATCGTTATCGATATCGCCGAAAGCCGCTCCGCGACTGACTTGTGCGATCTGAAATGCCGGGCCGCCGAGCGCAGACGTTTCGCGAAATCGCTTACCCCGCCCCTCGTTATGAAACAACTGCTTTCGCTGCGCATACGGGAAGGAACCGCCGCGTTCCGATTCCATAATCGTGACCGCGCCATTCGCGATAAAAAGATCGAGCCAGCCGTCGTTGTCGTAGTCGAGCCAGCCTGCCCCGAATCCCGTGTACCCAAACGTTGGCTGGAGAAGACCGAAGCCCGCCGTGGCGTCATCAAATTGACCATGCTTATCGCGTCGAAAGGCTGTAGCCCCTTCGCGCGTGAGATTCGTCACCAGAAGAACTTCGCCGCCGTCATTCTCGACATCTCCAAGCGCGATGCCCATGCCGGCCTTGGCGAGCCCATCCATGCTGTATGCCAATCCGGTATCCAGCGCAGCTTCACGAAACGTCCCGTCTCCCTGGTTCAACCAAAGCCGGTTCGCTGCGGTATCGTTGGCCACATAAATATCGGTCCGGCCGTCTCCGTTGAAATCGGCGCATACCACTCCAAGCCCCGGACCATAGGAGCTCCCAATCCCGGAAGCCTCAGTTACATCTTCAAACTTGCCGTTACCAAGATTTCGAAAGAGCCGCGAAGGAACCGCGTGATACATCTTGGGCGTGCAGTAATCAAGCTCTCCTGTAGGCGAAAAGCAGGCCCGGTTACCTTCGACAGTGAAATCGACGTAATTGCATACAAATAGATCCAGCCGCCCATCGCCATCGAAATCGAGCCACGCTGCGCTAGTGGACCAATGGGAATCGTCTACCCCGGCTTGACGTGTCACGTCCGTAAACGTGCCGTCTCCGTTGTTGTGGTAGAGCACATTGCGACCGAAGTTCGTCACGTAGAGATCAAGAAACCCATCGTTGTCATAATCGCCGACGGCCGCACCCATGCCATAGCCGATGTGGCCGGCCCCAGACTTTTCGGTCACGTCGACAAATTTCAATTCTCCCGTTTCCGAGAGCAAATTTCTGAACAATCGGTTGCCCGGTTTCCGGCCAGGCGGCGGAGGAAAGAGAAGCTTCCTAGAGGGGTCAAGGGGCGCGCCTTGTATGAGATAAATGTCCAAGTCGCCATCGTTGTCGTAATCGAACAGGGCAACGCCTGCACCCATGATCTCCGGCATGAAGTGGCGGCCCGTAGCTCCATTGAAGTGGTGAAAGTGAAGGCCGGTCTGCGCGGCGACGTCTACGAACGGCGGGGTTCCGGCGGGTGAGCCAGACAGGGAAATACTGCCGGCGGCGAGCATTCCGAGAAGTTCGCGTCGCGTAATGCGATTCATTGCACGCTGCTGAAATTCTTCAGATCGCGCTCAATGCTGGCCAACAACTGCTTCTGACCAAGCGCGCGTGCCCCATCCCGTGCCTTTTGGAAATACTGCAATGCCTCGCTGCGACGGCTGGCGCGCGCATATGTCGCGGCAAGCGCGTAAAGGTACATGGGCGTACTTTCGCTTTCTGGTTCTAGCGAACGAGTGAGCTGGTAAATCGCGGCATCATACTTCTGCTGATTCACCAAGATGCGGCCGAGCTGAAAACGCGCATCAGGGTAGTCGGGACGTTTATCGATTGCTTTCTGAAACTCGCGGCCCGCATCGTCGAGCCGTTTTTGCTGTTCATAAATCATGCCCAGATGGTAACGAGCCTCCGCGTAATCGGGATTAATCTCTAGTGCGCGCTGAAGGGCTCGTTCCGCGCCGCTCATCTCTTGCTCATGCAGCAGCAGAACGCCGTAGTTATACCATGCGTCGGAACGGCCCGAATCTAGCCGGACAGCGGCATCAAAGTGCTGCTTGGCTTCGGTGACGTCACCGGTGCGGCCGTAGAGAGAAATCAGATTGATATGAGCTTGAACGTTGTTTTCATCGACGGCAACGGCGTCTTTATTTTCAACAATTGCATCTTCGAACCGGCCGGCTTTCTCCAGTTCCGCGGCCTTTCGCATGTGAGCCTGCGGACCGCGGTTCAGCTCCAGAATGCGTAGGAACAACGGATCGTCGAAAAAGGGCTGTGCAGTGGGATGAGCCGCATATGCCTTCATGTGGCGCTGTGCCTGATCCGGCTGGCCAAGTTTCCGTAACTCCTGGGCCGCGGCAAAGTGCGCGGCGCCGTATTGAGGAAACAGCTCACATGCTTTGACGAAGTCTTGTATTGCCCCAGCGGGTTTCCCGTCGGCTGCCTGGACGCGTCCCAAGCCGTACCAGGCTTGTGCGCAGTCTGAATGCTTATCCAGAACGCGCCGGTATTGTTCCTCGGCTTGGGGATATCGATTGAGAGCCATTAGGGCCTGAGCGAAACGCAAACGTGCAGCAAGATTGTCCGGTTCGATCTTCAGGGCGGATTCAAGCAATTCGCGAGCCGCCTCGGGTTCACCGACTTCCATCTGGACAGCGCCCAACAGATACGCCCAGTCGAATTTGCTTGGATCGAGTAGGTGCGCACGCGAATAAGCGTTCCCGGCAGCCTCATACAACTGATACGCATGGAGCGCCATGGCAAACGCGCCAACTGCTTGCGGATCGTCGGGGCGCGCCCTTGCGCTGCTTTCTGCGTCCTTAATCCGCGCTCTGATCGCCGGAAGGAACG
>DAISJE010000016.1:0-19148 GCA_036821665.1 Bryobacteraceae bacterium
GGCGTGAAAGTCCCGACACTCCTTTTTCATGTTCAGGTGGCCTAAAAGAAACGCCAGCGGCGCCCGCATATCCTCAGTGTCCTTGAGCGGGACTTTTTCTACCCTATTGTCCTCTGCGGTATATAGGAATACTTGTTTGCCATCGGAGATAAATAGCTTACCCTTCGGCCGCGTGTAGTCCCACCGCATTTTGCCTTGTTTTTTTAGAACAAGTTCTCCCGACTCAGGCGGTCTCCGGTGCCCCTGGATGCTGTAAGCTTCCTCGAAATGAACCGATAATGTGTGCGCTCCGTTATACCGGTCCTGCACGTGTTTGATCAGGTCATCGGTCCTCGCATCCGCCCAAACTGCGGATACACAAAGACCTGCCAGGCAGAGGAACCGGAGCACATCTAACAGACGTGGGCTATTCCGCTTGCGTTGAGCTAAGGCGAAAGCCTTTCGATAATCCATCCTGTTTCGCCTTTTCTTCGATATGCGATGCGGTCATGTAACCGGTTCGGCCGCCCCTGCCAGAATTCGATGCTCTCGGGTACGACACAGTACCCGCCCCAAAACTCTGGCGTCGGGATATCGTCTACGCCGGCGTATTGAATTTCCAATTCCGACAGCTTGGATTCCAGCACCTGCCGGCCGGAAATCGGCTCGCTCTGATGCGAGACCCAGGCGCCGAGTTTACTGCCTCTCGGCCGCGAACGGAAATAGGCCTCCGACCGCCGGCGATCCACCCGGACCGCCTTTCCCTCCACCCGGACCTGCCGCTCCAGATCGCTCCAATAGAAGGTGAGCGCGCACCTTGGGTTCGTTTCTAAATCGTGCGCTTTTCGGCTGGTGTAGTTAGTGAAAAAAACGAAGCCGGCATCGCTGACCTCTTTTAATAATACGATCCGGGCCGACGGACGGCCATCAACTGTCGCCGTAGCGAGCGTCATCGCGTTCGGCTCTTTGTTTTCAGAGGTTTGGGCGTCCAAAAACCACTTTTCGAACTGGACGATTGGGTTCGTTTCGCAATTTCCCTCGTCGAAGGCTCCCGTTCGGTAATCCTCACGAACGTCGGCGAGCGAAAGCCGGTGAGTTCGTTTGGCAGAAATAGTGGGTTTAGCGGGTTTCGGCATCGATCTAGATCAAGTTTTACACTGCTATACTCGGATCTGGCATGTTGTACGCGATCACCGCTTTGCACATTGTTATTTGTTTTTTCATGATTATCGTCGTTCTGCTGCAAAGCGGAAAAGCAGCCGATTTGGCGGGTGCGTTTGGCGGAATGGGATCGCAAACGGTGTTCGGTCCTCGCGGTGGTGCAACGATGCTCTCCAAGGCCACCACAGTTGCGGCAGTGCTTTTCATGCTTACTTCGCTGGTACTTGTGATTTTAGAGAATAACCATTTGCCCAGTTCTGGCAGCGTTCTTGAACATCGGCGGGCTCCAGCTCCTATCACGGCCCCGAAGGTCCCACCGGCTCACCCACAAAACGCGCCTAAGAAATAAGGATCAGATTGCGGAGATGGCGGAATTGGCAGACGCACTAGCTTGAGGTGCTAGCGGGTAACACCGTGGGGGTTCAAGTCCCCCTCTCCGCACCAAATTATCCCCTTTGAATGAGCCGCTTACGAGCGGCTTTTCGTTTGTGCCCAAAACGTGCCCAAATTAGGAAAAACTGACGGGTCCAAAGGGAATACGGAAGCGGGCCGATTCCCGATCATTACGTCTGCTTCCTCGCCCACTTCGCGATTATCTCGCGTCGGCGCGGTGCTGGCGAAAGGCCCTCGCATCAAACAGGGCTTAAAGCCGCTTATAATGCGTTTTCCTGACTATGGATACTCCGGTAATCGTTGCCGTCATTTCCGCCGCCGCCGCAATCGTCGTTCCTGCTATCAGTTTCTATCTGACGAAAAGCAAAGAGCGCCAGGCTGATTGGCAGCGCTATAAATTTGAACTTTATAAGGACTTCATACAATCCTTGAGTGGAATTGTAGGAACAGACTCGACGCCGGAGGGCAACAAACGCTTCGCGGCAGCGTGCAACACGTTGCACCTGATTGCACCGAAGGGCGTTCTGGACGCGCTTCACGATTTTCAGGATGAAATCAGAGTATCGAATGTCAACCGCAGCGACGAAAGACACGACCTGCTATTGTCCCGCTTGGAGTGGGAAATCCGCCAAGACTTACGTATTCCGCACAATCCCCCACTTGACCGATTCAAGGCGCGGTTGTGGTGTTCAGGGAGCAGCCTTGTTAATAACGCCTGCGAACCAGATTGACACCCGCCGCCTGCTCCTTTTTGCCAGGCCAAGTTCACCCAGCCCGCCAGTTCTGAATGCGCGACCCGGTGCCGGTCTTTTGAATCGCCTGAAAATCTTCGGTGTTTCCGTCACCAGAAGGAGATCAAGGCGAACGGCAACAGCGGCAATCAGGCAATCGGCAAGTTCAACCGTCGATCCCCGCTTTCGCGCGGTAGCCTTGATGGTGGCGGCCTGCACGTAATCCTCGGCAGTCGGCGTTACTTCCTCATTTTGGTTCAGCCACGCCAGAACCTTTTGCAACTGGCTCGCGGCATTCTTGAGCTCCAGGCCGAAAACGATCTCATGGACGGTGACGCTCGTAAAAGTGAACACGCCCTGCTCACGCGCGTAATCGGCGGCCCGGCGCGTGACGTTGCGGTCATGCCCTTTCAAATATTCCGAGAGAATGTCCGTATCGAGGAGAACCTTCGCCATTCCTCAGAGCGTAGGCGACGGAGGTGACGGGCGGCGTCTTTCATCATAGGCCAAGCGCACAACATCATCCAACAAGGCGGAGTCGGAAGGACTACCGAAAAGACCAAGCCCCTGCTCGAAAACCGTACCCTCCGATGCTGTCTTTGATTGCTGCGGACGATGCCGGTCCAGCCACGCATACAACTGTGCCAACTCCTGTGGCGGCAAGGCGTCGATAGCTCTCTCAATATCTTGAATGGTCTTCAGTTCCATTCGTCCCTCTTCAAGTGTACCGGGCTATAGTAGCCGAAAAGTGCCGAACGAGGCAAAACCTTTCGAGGCTTCATCGGCGCATCTACCGCGCCCCGGATTGATGGGCCATCCTTCTCGCACCCGAAGCGCCTTTCCGAAAATTTCCTCGACACGAATCAGAGAAGGATTCACACTCCGCGTTTATGCGGCGCGGTAGCCGCATCCCGCCTGATCATTTCGGAGTTCAGAGAAGCCCAGAAACAGCAAAGCCCGCCAGTGGCGGGCCGTACAGTCCGGTGTGAACCGGGGAATATCATCCCTGTCGCAAGAGCGAATTTCCCCGAAAGCAGCGCCCGAGTCAAGCGGAAAAAACACATTTCCGCCAGCGGGTGTTTTGCGCCGATTTTCGGCCCCTCCGCGCGGGTTATCCACAACCCCATGGAGGATTCCTACGCAGACTTTCAGCCTTACGCATGCGACGCGCCACGCCGACCGACGCAAAAGCCGTGCCGAACAGATTTCGGCCTGCCTGCCGTTTATCGCCGATGGGGATTCAGCGTTGAGGCAACCGCCAGTCACCTGATGGAAGTCAGCACGAAGGCAGGCGAACGGTGAAGCATGGGCGTCCGGCAAAATTGGCCTCCACCGGTAGTAGATCTGCACCAGCCTTGATCGGCTGCAGGAAGTATTCCACGAAGTCGTCGATATCTTGTACCGTGACGGCGAACTCGCTCGTCAGCCGTTTCAGGACTGCTTCCTACTTGAAGGCGAGAGTTGGTGATACGACGGGTCGCCAGTCGCGCTTCTCGAGCATCTGGAGCAACTTGTAAGACGAGCCCAGGCTGGATCAAAATGCGGCCCGGCGCCTCCTGCGCCGCATAAACAATTTACTGCCGTACTTGACAATTACCTACCATGAATGTCCCATAGCCAGAAAGGTATCGAAACCCCCTGGGTTACATCGGGAGCCTGTAATTATGTGGTGCCAGGTTGGGGGCTGTATCGTAAGTGGCTGGCAACGCGAAATAATCCAGCTAATGGATAGGCCTAATTGTGCCTGCCGTCCGTATGCGCCAGCTTGGCTTCGAGATACCGCTTTAGAGCAACAGCGTTATTGTGCTCGGTGTCATGCGAACTGTAAAGAAGCGTGACTGTTCCATGCTCGGCAGCTTTCAAAATCGGTTCCCAGGTTTGAGGTCGCGCATCGAGTTCCGCGAAATATTTTCGCTGAAACTCCTCCCATTTGCCTGGATCGTGATTGAACCATTTCCGCAATTCCGTACTGGGGCCGACCTCTTTTTCCCAGGTGACGGCTTGCAACTCTGCTTTACGAATCCCTCTCGGCCAGAGCCGCTCAACGAGAAATCGTTTTCCTTCGTGCGCTCCCGCTTTCTCGTATACGCGTTTCAACTGAATCATGCTCTACTCCTGATGTATCACGCGAATACCGCTGGACCGGTACCACCGCTCCGTAACCGTCGCGGCTCAGTTCCAGTAAAACAACTTAGGGAAGACTTCGTTCCATAGCGTCCGTCGACAATAATCTTGTGATGCTGCAACCAAAGCAGGAAGACGCCGGCAAGCGGCTGGACTCATTCCTGCACGAGCGCCTGCCGGAGTTTAGCCGTTCCCGTTTGCAGTCCTGGATCAAGGAAAATCGTGTGTTGTTGAATGGCGCTCCGGTTCGCGCTTCCTACTTGCTGCGGGGCGGCGAAAATCTCTCAGTCGAGCCCGCCGCGTTGGCGCCCCTCAAAGCTGAACCGGAAGACCTGCCCTTAAAAATCCTGTATGAAGATGCCGATGTTGTCGTTATCGATAAACCGCCCGGAATGGTCGTGCATGCCGGGGCGGGGCATAGTCGGGGCACACTCGTGAACGCGCTGCTGCATCATATGGGATCGTTATCTTCTGTAAACGGTGAACTGCGGCCGGGCATTGTTCACCGGCTCGACCGCGATACCAGCGGCGTGCTTGTTGCCGCTCGTACGGATAAGGCGCATCAGTCGCTGGCCCAACAATTTCACGACCACGAAGTGGAAAAGGTCTATCTCACGTTGGTGCATGGACGCGTGCGCCCCTCGCAAGGCCGCATCACCAGACCGATTTCGCGAGATCCGGTACGTCGCACACGCATGACCGCCAAAGTGCCGAGCGGCAGAACGGCTCTGACCGAATATCGCTTGGTCGAACAGTTTGAACGCCTCAGCTATTTGGAAGTGCGGATAGCTACCGGGCGCACACACCAGATCCGCGTGCATCTTTCGAGCCTTCATCATCCCGTCGTAGGCGATCGACTCTATGGCGCTCCCACGCAGATTCCGGGGCTTCCCACGCTAAATCGATTCTTTCTCCATGCGCACAGGCTCCGTTTTCGCTCGCCCTCGACAGGCGAATGGATTGCCCTTGAAAGCCCTCTGCCGGACGAACTCGAAGTTTTTCTCGCGGCGGTTCGCTCGAACACGGCTAGAATATAGGCATCGCAATGAAGCTCTTAGCAGTTCCGGCGGCCCTACTCGCCTTAGCAGGCGTGGTGTCGCTTTCCACAGTTCAGGCGCGCCAGGCTCAAAATGCAGCGCCGGGCTCATCGGCCGACAACCCAATTCGGGCGGAAGTCACGCGCGTAAACATGCTATTTGCCGTGACGGATAAAAAAGGGCGCTTCGTAACCGACCTAAAAAAAGAAGATTTTCAGGTTTTCGAGAACAAGAAGCCTCAAACCATTCTCGAATTCAATTCAGAAACCGACCTGCCGCTCCGGCTCGCGATTCTCATCGATACCAGCAACAGCATTCGCGACCGCTTCCGTTTCCAGCAGGAAGCGGCCATCAACTTCATTAACAGCGTCGTGCGCAACCAGGATAAAGCCATCATCGTGAGCTTCGATACCGCCACGGAACTGGTAGCCGACATGACGAACGATACCAATCAGTTGGAAAAGGCCGTGCGGAGCTTGCGGCCGGGTGGTGGAACCGCTCTTTACGACGCCATCTATTTTGCTTGCAAAGACAAGTTAATGCGCGACCAGCCCATGTATAAGTTCCGCCGCGCCATGGTCATTCTGAGCGATGGCGACGATAACGACAGCCGCTATAGCCGCGACCAGGCGCTCGAAATGGCGCAGCGCGCCGATACCGTAATCTATACGATTTCGACGAATATCAGCCATATCGAAACCGAAGGCGATAAAGTGATGCGGTATTTTGCCGAAGAGACCGGCGGTGCCTCGTTCTTCCCGTTTGAAGCGAAGGATTTGAATCAGTCGTTCGAAAACATCGCGAACGAACTTCGTCATCAATACAACCTCTTTTACCGGCCCGAGCCATTGAATAACGACGGTAAGTATCACGAAGTCCGGATTAAGGTCAAAGGCCGTAAAGACTTGATCGTGCGGGCACGCCATGGCTACTACGCTCGCCGCGAGGGCGTGTAGCGGTCTGGAATTTCCCATTAAAACAACTTCGTACCGTTTTGTTTAACGGTATACTGAGACTACTCCCCCAACGATTGCTACAAAGGAATTCCCATGGACGAAAAAGAACGCAACCGCACACTGACCCTGACGTTAGGGCAGATTGAGAAGCAGTTCGGCAAGGGATCGATTCTGCGGCTGGGCGCCAAGGAAGCCATCGTCCCGGTTTCCGCGATTTCCACCGGATCCATTTCGGTGGATTATGCGCTTGGCGTCGGCGGCATGCCGCGAGGGCGCATCTGCGAGATCTTTGGCCCCGAATCTTCCGGCAAGACAACCATTGCGCTTCAGGTGGTCGCCGAAGCCCAGAAACAGGGCGGTATGGCGGCCTTCATCGATGTAGAGCACGCTCTTGACCCCGTCTACGCCAAGCGGCTTGGGGTGGATGTCGATAACCTGCTCGTGTCCCAGCCCGATTTCGCGGAACAAGCCCTGGAGATCACCAGCGCGCTGATCACGTCCGGCTCGATTGACGTACTGGTGGTCGATTCGGTCGCCGCGCTGGTTCCAAAAGCAGAACTCGACGGCGAAATGGGCGATTCGCATATGGGCGTTCAGGCGCGGCTCATGTCGCAGGCCATGCGCAAATTAACCGGCATTGTCTCTAAATCGAATACCTGCCTGATCTTCATTAACCAGATTCGCGAGAAGATCGGCATCATGTTCGGCAATCCGGAAACGACCACCGGCGGCCGCGCGCTGAAATTCTACTCGTCCGTACGTCTCGATATCCGGCGTATTGCAGCGATTAAAGACGGTGACACCGTGACCGGTAATCGCACGAAGGTCAAGGTGGTGAAGAACAAGGTAGCTCCTCCGTTCCGCGAGGCCGAGTTCGACATTATCTATGGCGAGGGCGTGTCGCGCGAAGGCGATCTGCTCGATCTCGGCGTCTCGAATAATGTAGTGGAAAAGAGCGGTTCCTGGTTCAGCTATAAAGGCGAGCGTATCGGACAAGGCCGTGAGAACGTGCGCCAGTTTCTGAAAGATAATGCCGATATCCGCGCCAACATAGACACCGAGTTGCGCAAGGTGCTCGGGTTGAATAAATCTTCATCGAGCGAAGCGGCTGCCCCGCCGCCTACTCCTATCGATACCGCTAAGCCGGCTAGCGCACGCGGGCGATAGCGCCAACCTAGAACAGCGGGGTTTACGATTCCGACTTGATTCCCAGCGACCCGCCAATAGTGTCGTTAATCGTGTGACGGGCTATTTGGCGGCGGGCCTATACGCAAAATCCCAAACCAGAAGTTCCACGTCATTTACATCGCCGGTGTCGGCATGCTCGACAAGCGCGTATTCGCCAGGGGCAAGTGGCTTTTCCGGCCAGACTCGATACAAACCAGAAGCGAGTTCCTGTTCGAAGGTTTCCGTCTGCTTGCGATCTTCTACGGCTTGCTTGGCAACGGGAATGATCGAGATATTTTCAACGATGCGGGAATCTTTTTTGGGCGTAAGACTGACGATTCCAAACTGTTCCTCTTTCGCAAGCCTGAGGTAAAAATCGGGACGTTCCTCGTTCACAAGAAATGACGAGTGTGCTCCCTTAATAACGACGGTCGCTTTGCCGGGGATAAGGGGCACAGGCGAGACCAGTTGAATCGCGCGCCGCTTTTTACTCGTAATAACCTGAGTATCAGGGCGGGGAAGCGCCTTGATCTGGTCTCCCACTTTGTAATACGCACCCGGGTCCATTGGAATGGATGCGATTTCGCGGCGCAGCGCACGTTCGGCCTGCTCTTCTTCATCCTCTTCGCGAGTTTCGCGCGCTTGCTCCTGGCCCCTGGCTCTACGTTCCCGTTCTGTTCGATCCAAATCGATGAGCGTCTTGGGAATCTCTTCCCACTGGCTGCGCTCCGTACTGTAGTAGCGTACGCGGTCGCCCTCCACCTGGTACTCGCGGGCAAGCTGATAGTTGCCGTCTTTGAGATAGAGCTTAAAGGTCTCGCCGGACAGCAGAAGAGCGGCTAGTAGAAACAGCAGAACTGCGCGCACCATCCTCATTGTCCCAATTCTTAATGAAGGCGCGCGATGTCTACAGGCTGCGATAACCTGAAAATATACATGGCGAATATTGGCGACGTACTCGAGTCGGCGGCGGCTATTGCCAAGGGCATGGGCATCACTTTTAGGGAGATGCTGCAGCCGGCCATAACGGAAGAGTACCCGGACGCGCCCGCGCAGCTTGGAGAGCGCTTCCGAGGCGCCCATGTATTACAGCGCGATGAGAACGGGCTTGAGAAGTGTGTTGCCTGTTTTCTGTGCGCAGCGGCATGTCCCGCCGATTGCATTTATATTGAAGCGGCGGAAAACACAGAGCAGCAACGATTCAGCGGCGGCGAGCGTTACGCTAAGGTTTATAACATCGATTACAACCGTTGTATCTTCTGTGGATATTGCGTGGAAGCGTGTCCCACCGACGCGATTACCCACGGCCACGGTTTCGAGTTAGCCAGCTATAACACTTCCACTCTGATTTATCGCAAGGAACAGATGCTGGTACCACTTCCCGAGGGGGGCGCTGTACCGACGCAGCACAATCCCGTGCCGGCAGGAGCGGCAAAGCTGGAGACTGCGGGCGCAAAGAGATAAAACATGTGGGCGGCCTCAGGCGCCGCTCACAAATAAAGCCTACTGCCGGTAGTTCTGAATATAGGAATCGTGCGGCATGCCTTGCCGCAGAGCTTCCTGTCGTAAGCGGGCAGCCTGATCGCGGGTCATCCGGCCGCCCGCGACAACCAGATACATATGGTTTCGATCGCCGGAAGGCGAGAAGACTTGCGTATTTAATCCGGGATGCTGCTGATTGATGGCTTGCGCTCTTTTTTGCGCGTCGTCTTCGCGACTGAAGGTATAAAGCACCACCCGCCAGACCGCCGGGTCTCCGGGTCTCGCGACCGTCCTGGGAGGCGCTGCGACCCGGCCGTCGGGATGAGCGTCGCTGCGGGAAGCCGTCTCTGGAGCAAGCGTCCGGGTGGGCCAGGATGATGCGGGATGACTGGCGGTTGCGGCGTGGGCCGGTGGATTTGGGCCGGGCACGGTGGCGGGCTTTTTGGGCCGCGCTGCCCAAAGCAGAACGACAACCGCTATCAAGGCTACGGCTGCATAGATCCAAGATCGCGAGGCATGAAATGCTCGCTCCACTGGCGTGACAGACTGGCGCTTCGCCACGCTGCTCAATTCCTGTTCGGCGGCTGTGCTGCCCGCTTGCGGTTCGGGAGCCAAAGGCGCCGGCGTGGCTATGGTTGCTGCTATCTCACGCACAGGTTGCGCCTTGCGCAGGTTGTCCAGATCTGATATGCGAGCCCGTTGCGCGGGATCCGGCTCCAGGCATTTAGGCAGAATCCGATTCCAAGGCTCGGAGAGCGAGCCGGCCTTTTCATGACAGTCCGGGCCATAGTGCTGCTGGGTCAACGCCTCAAAAAGGGTCGCGCCCATACACCAGACATCCGATTCGCGCGTAACGTTTTCGCCGGTGCTTTCAGGAGCCAGATATTTCGCGGGGACCGCAGCCAGCGGCGGCGCGGAGTTGGCTTTCCGTAGACTTTCCGCCGATAGCTTAATCGAATCACCAAATGCAAATACCCGATCCGGAGATACGGTTCCGTGCACAAGATCGCGCGCATGCAATTCCTGTAATGCACGCGCAACGCCGCGCAGGATTTCATCCGCTTCCTCATTCACCAGTTCGCGTTTTTGCAAAACACCACTCAAGACTTCGTCGGGTTTGTCCAGAACGATGTAGACGACCTCTGCGCCTTGAAGGGGAAGCCGGCCGACGCTGAGCGGCATGCTCAGATTCGAGTGCTGGATCTCTCTTGCACGCTTCCAAATATCGAGCTGTTCCTGCAAAACGGGACCCGTACCCCGATAGAAGTTTGCAAATGCCTTACGCCTGTACTCGCCCAGCACCCTGATCCGGAAACAGGCTGTACGGTCATCAGAGGAAAGTGGTTCTGCAACCTGATAACCACCTTCCAGAGTCGTTCCTTCAAGGCTCGACCAATCGAAATCGCCGCTTATTGAGTCAGTAGAAATCATGTGCCGAACAGCCAGGCACGCCGCGCTTCGCGCGTTCGTATCCCTGCTCTCAATAAGTGTAAGCCACCTGGTTAAATGTGGCTCAAATCAAAGCTGCGTCACTTCGCCTTAACAAGCACCCATACGCGCGTGTTTTCCCACTCCAGGACGAGATCCGCCGAATCCGGACCTTTTTTGTCAAAGGAAATGGTGAACTCTTCAACCGGCTGCTCGAGGTGAGATTTTTGCATATCTACACGCGCGAGGTCCTGATCCGGGTTGTACTCCGTTCCCCATTGCCCCGTTTGCTTGTTGATGATCAGCTTCCAGGTGCCTTCGGAAGGTAAGGTATCAAGAGTGTACTTACCTGCTGGGACGTTCGCACCGCCAATATCGAGGTCCGTTCCGGTTGTCAATGTCGTCGACTCGTTCGCACCGGTGCGCCACCGTTCTCCATACGGCACGAGTCCTCCCATGATTTTCCGTCCGCGCATAAACGGACGGCCATATGTAATTGTGACTTGCTGGTTCTTTAACGTGATTTCCGCTTTCCCTGGCGGGCTTGCGGGCTTTTCCTGCGCACACGCGATCAAACCGACAGCCAGCAACATTGACCCAATCCTTGTGTAAGGCTTTATTCTCTGAAGCATTGTTCCTCCTCGCTTCAAACTATCAATATTCTCTCGAGCCCAGGGAAACCTCTATGTCGCTATTAATCATTTTCATTCATCTAATCATTGTGGAAAACGAAATACACGAGTTGATGCCCGAAATCGTAGACGATCTCTGTCATATGTATCAGGAGCAGGAACGGACCCGTGCTCTCAGCCTCGACATCTCGAACCTGATGCTATCGTCGGGCAATCAACCCGCCAGAGAATGGGTGCAAGTGGGCGATTCAGTTTCGGAAAAGCCGCGGTGAGTTTGTGCAGATTTATTCAATGCGGTAACAAAAGTGCGCCGCTGATCGGGTTTAGAGTTACCGATACATTTCCGCCTGCGACAGAATACGTACGGCCACTGAGTGCGTCCTGCAGCGTCGCACCGTTTTGATAATAGGTTCCGACAGGAATGGATGCGGTATTAGCGCCCGTTCCATTGTTTAACGCGACAATCGCCGTCTCATGATCTCCCACTCTCGCGTAGGCATACGTGTTCGCGGCTGTTGCGGGTTGCTGCGTGTCGCCTGTCAATAACGTGTTGAAGGTTCCGCCGGACAAACACGGGTGCTGCTTTCGTAAATGGGCGAGCTTCGTGTAGAAGCTCTGAACGTTCCGATCCGGCGGCCCGTAGATAGACGGATCGCCCGGCTGATCCGTCCAGGGATACGGCGCGCGCGCATAAGGATCGCCAATCGGACCGTTGTTTCCGTTGGCACGCGAAGGCGCATTGATGGCTACTTCATCCCCATAGAAGACCATCGGCGCACCGATATAGGTGAATTGAAACAAGGCCGCGAGTTCGAGCCGCTGCTTGGCTTGCGTGAGGCCGTTGTCGCCCAGTTCGGTCAGAACGTATAGCGCTCGATTTGTATCGTGAGAATCGATCAAATTCAGCATGGCCGCTGTGGCCTGGGGCGGATAATCATCGCGCACCGCGCGGTTTGCGGCATCAAACATGCTCGGCGTCAGCGGCAGTATCAAATCGTTACCGTTGTTGTTCGCATCGATCCAGTTATATTGACCGCGCGCAAATCCGAGCACGTTCCGGCGAAAGCGATAATTCATGGTGGAATCAAGCTGGTCTCCTGCCAGCCACTGGCTTGCATTCGGCCAGATCTCTCCAATCAGCGGACCGTCACTCTTGTACTGCTTGGCGTGTTGGCGCGTTGCGACCCACCAGGCGTGGGGGAAATTGGGATCGGGAGCGACATCGAAGCGCCAGCCATCCGCGCCCGCCTGGTACCAAGACGCCATGACGCTGTTGCTGCCGTTGTAAAAGAAATTCTGAACTGCGGCGTTGGTGTGATCGAAAGTCGGGAGGCTGTCGAAACCCCACCAGCCTGGATAATCCGCCGATGCGCACGGCACAGTATTGTCGTTGAAATGAAACCAGGAGCGGTATGGCGAACTTAACGACTGGCACGCGCCTACATCGGGGAAGCGGCCATAGCGATTAAAGTACGTGCTGTCCGATGATGCGTGATTGAAAACGCCGTCGAGAATCAAATGCATCTCACGACGGTGCATCTCGCCGGCAAGCGAATTGAACGCAGCCTTTCCGCCGAGCGCCGGATCAATGGTGAGGTAATCGTCGGTGTCATAGCGATGGTTTGAACTTGCTTCGAAGATCGGAGTGAGATAAAGCGTGTCGAACCCGATGGCCTGCAGATAGTCGAGTTCGTCCTGAATGCCCTTCAGGTCTCCACCGTAAAAAATGCTCCCGAAATTGTTGTAACAGGACTGGCTCGAGTCGCGCGGATCGCACAGCAAGGTGTTCCAGGTAGTGACGGCGATGTTGCTCGATGGCGCAACGCCATAAAACGACGGGCAACCGGCAGTGCTGTTCAAAACGCAGTAATCGTTCTTTCCATCGCCATTGCGAAAGCGGTCCGGAAAAATGGAGTAGACATTGGCTGTCGCCATCCAGGCAGGCGTCTTGAAGTTAGGATCATAGACTGTGATCTGAAAAGAATCGAATGGCTCGGAATCGGATGCGACGCCGGTGCCGTCTTTGTTGACGTTATCGTGATCGTCGATGTAGTCGTCGCTATAGAAGCCGATCGCCGTTCCTTTGTTGATTTTGAACTTGTAGTAGTAGATGGACGGCCTTGAAGGCATAGCCAGCGTGACTTTCCAGGCGTCGTACTCGGTGCCATTCACGGTGATGTTCTGATCGAAGGTCATGGCCGTATCGACTGGTCCGGTCGTATTGCCAGTCGCCGTGTCGAATAAATACGCCCGCACCACGACTCCATCGACAGCAAAATGGCCGGTGCGAAAGCGCAGGGTAATTTGCGCCTTCTCGGGGACCGCTCCTTCCAAGCTCCGGTAAAACCCGTCAAAGGTGTTGTGCAGGAATGCCGCTTTATCTGCCGCGCTGAAACCGCCCGGCTGCCCGGCTACGGTAAAGCTACCGAGCGCGGCCAAAACGCCAATGATGCCCACCCGGCAATTCACGGGCAGACGTTCAAACAGCATGGAGTAGGTTTTATCAGACCGCGGGCGACGGCCGCAAACAACCCGTCGAATGCAGCTGCATTTCATTGGTAACCTGAAATCACTCCCCTGATATCGCAGTGCAAATGAATTTCGCTGAGCAGTTGAAAAGCCAGCTCGATATCGTCGAGGTGATTGGCCAATACGTCCGTCTGAAGAGACAGGGGGCGGGGCAGCGCTTCGTCGGTCTCTGCCCGTTTCATTCGGAAAAGACGCCGTCATTCGGTGTACATAGTGCATTGCAGTATTACAAATGTTTCGGCTGCGATGCGGCGGGCGACGTGTTCAAGTTTGTCCAGCAAATCGAAAGCCTCACCTTTCCCGAGACGCTCAAGCTGCTCGCCGAACGATATGGCATTCCGATGCCCGAACGGCAAAGGAGCGACGATCCCGAGGCACAGCGGCGCTCGGCGATTTTCGAGATGCAGGAAATTGCGGCCGAAGTCTTTCAGAGCAATCTGCGCGGGCCGAATGGGGCGGCGGCGCGCAGCTATCTGGAATCGCGCGGAGTCTCGCGGGCGGCCATGGACGAATTCCGCCTCGGGCTGTCTGACGGATCGGGGCAGCAACTGGTTCAACGATTGCAGAAGTTCGGCGCTGGATTGCTGGAGGAATCGGGCCTGGCGATTAAGCGGCAGGAAGGCGGCTTCTTCGACCGGTTCCGCGCGCGCCTGATGTTTCCGATCCATAACGAGTCGGGCAAAGTGATCGCGTTCGGCGGAAGAGCGCTGCGGGCCAACGATGAACCAAAATACCTGAATTCTCCCGAAACGCAAATCTACAAAAAATCGACAGTTCTGTATAACCTCCATCGGGCCAAGATCGACGCGCGCAAGCACGATCGCATCATTCTGGTGGAAGGCTACATGGACGTAATCGGGATCTATTCGGCAGGCATTCACGAGGTCGTCGCCAGCAGTGGGACGGCGTTAGGTCAAGAGCAGATCCGTTCCATAAAACGGCAGATTTCGCAACAGCAGGCGAACACAGGACAGATTGTTTTGAACTTCGATCCGGACCCGGCTGGAGCGCGTTCCACGGAAAAATACATTTCGCTCCTGCTGGCCGAGGGATTGCGGGTGCGTGTGCTGGAAATTCCCGGTGGCCTGGATCCTGACGAATATATTCAGCAGAACGGGGTGGATGCGTACAGCAAGCTGCTGGAAAATGCGGCCACCTATTTTCACTGGCTGGCGGATCGGGCCCGCTCGAAATTCGACATGCGAACCGCAGAGGGACGGATCGACGCATTTAAGTTTGTTGCCGGTGCTATTCAGCAGGTCCATGGCCGGCTGGAGCGGGCAGCGATCGCGGGAGAGATGGCGGAGTACCTGAATGTCGATCGCGAAGTGATAAGGCAAGTCTTCCGGCAGCATCCCGGGAGCACGACAGCGCCGAAATCAAAAGAGTTCAGCTCCGCAATTCCGCCGAATGAAAAGCTCCTGATCGCTTGTCTACTGGCGAGCACGGAGGCGCGCGCGGCTATCCGGCATTATCTTGCCAACTCCGACCTTCTTGCGCTTTTAGAATTGAGGCCTATTTTTGAACGCGCCCTGGCGCTACCCGATGATCGTCCGTTCTCCCTGGAGTCTCTCGCAAGCGGGCTTGAAGGGCGTCTGCAGCGTATTCTTTCGGAAATCAGCTTCTCGGATTGTGGAATTCAGGAAGAGGATGCGGCCGGGCAGGCACTTCATTGTTTAAAAGCATTGGAAACGAAGGCTGCCGGTGCAAAATGCGAGACGTTGAAGCGCCAAATCCGGGACCTCGAACAGGCAGGAAATTTCCAGGAAGCGCTCCGTTTGGCCGATGAGTTAGACAGCCTGAAACGGCAATCCCAAAGGGTTTAACCGTGTTGTACTATGAGGAGTCGAGGAAACGAGGGGTCTCCCTGACAGATAGAAGGGGTTCATTTCTAGCGACATTTTCTTCGTCAAACTTGGTCGCGCAGTAAATAGATGAAGGCTGTTGATGCAGGACAGTAACGACAAAGGCTTCGCTCTCTACGACGACGTCAGGGGAGTGGTGCCAGAGGATCTGGCAACGAATAGCGACCTGAACGATCTTTTTGCCGATCTGGAGAGTGCTCCGGTCGATCTGCTCGAAGAACCAAAAGAGTTCGATAAGAAGGAAGAGGAGATCGACGATCTCTCAGATCTCGACCTTTCGCCGGGCGCGCTAGATAAGAGTAACGACTCCGTCCGTGTCTATCTCCGCGAAATGGGCATGGTGCCTCTCCTTACGCGCGATGGCGAGATCGAGCTGGCGAAGAGAATTGAGCGCGGCGAGAATGCGGTGCGGAAAGCACTTTCGCGTTCACAACTCGTGATTCAACTTCTGCTCGAGACGAAACATAGCCTGGAGCGCGGGACACTTCCGATCCTGGAGGTTTTGCAGGCACCCGATGCTCAGGAAGAAAACAACAACGAAGAAAACGGACTTGAGTGTTTGAAGGATGAATTCCTGCAGGCTCTGCACGGAATTGAAAAGTTGTATCGCAAAGCCCAGCAAACCGAGCAGAAGCTAATCAGCATCTCGCGCACCATGAAGGCCAAGCAATACCGGAAGCTGAAGTTCGAGTATGCGCGGCTGATGGTTACGATATCGCGCCAGATCCGCGCTTTGCCTCTAGCAGGGCGTTTCCAGCGGTCTTTGAGTGGAGGACTGCGACAGATTGTAGACCGGCTAAAACCGTTGGAACAGGAGATCGCCCGGCTGCAAAGAAAGCTGGAACAACCTTCCGCTTCCGGTTCGGGCTCGGTATCCACGATAAAAAAAGAGCTGAAGGCGCTATCCGGGCAACTACAGGCATTGGAAGACCGGTCGGGCACCACCGCGACACAGTTGCGACGTACGCTCCAGATCGTGGAGCGGGGAGAAACGGAAACCGAATCCGCCAAAAAGAGACTGATTGAGGCGAATCTTCGCTTAGTGGTTTCTGTAGCCAAGCGCTATACCAACCGCGGCATGCAATTCCTTGATCTGATCCAGGAAGGCAATATCGGGCTGATGCGCGCGGTGGACAAGTTCGATTACAAGCGCGGTTATAAATTTTCGACGTATGCGACCTGGTGGGTGCGGCAAGCTGTCACGCGCGCGATCGCGGATCAAGCGCGCACAATTCGGATTCCGGTGCACATGATCGAGACAATAAATAAGCTGGTGCGCCTGCAACGAATTATGCAGCAGGAACTGGGCCGCGAACCCACCACCGAAGAACTAGCCGTGCGGATGGAGCTTCCGCCCAGCAAAATCCGGCGCGTGCTGCGCATTTCCCAGGAACCGATCTCACTGCAGACGCCAGTCGGCGAGGAAGAGGAATCCAATCTCGGCGATTTTCTGGTGGACAGCCGGATGGTATCGCCTTCGGAAGCCGTGATCAATCTGAATCTCCGGGAACAGACCGCGGAGGTTTTGAAAACGCTCAGCCCGCGCGAAGAAAAGATTGTCAAAATGCGTTTCGGGCTACAGGACGGTAGCGAACATACGCTGGAAGAAGTAGGCCAAAATTTCGCTGTTACCCGCGAGCGTATCCGCCAGATTGAAGCGAAGGCACTCCGCAAGCTACGGCATCCCAGCCGCAGCCATCGTTTGCGTAATTTCCTGGAAAGCAGCGCGCCGTCGTAAGGTACATTTTCGGTGCGCTATGTTGGTCGTTTCTGCATGCCGGAAACGGACGTAGCACCCCCAACGCTGGAACATCCTGTCACGCCGCCCAGAAAAGTTCCGAAGCCGAAAAATGTGGCGGAACGAAAGGCGCGCCTGCAGCACATTCTCGACGAATTGGACAAACTGTTTCCGCGCGCGAATTGCGCATTGTGTCACAAGAACGCCTGGGAACTGCTGGTGGCAACTATTTTGTCAGCGCAATGCACCGACGAACGTGTGAATAAGGTCACTCCGGAATTATTCCGCAAATATTCAACGGTCGAGGCTTTCGCGCATGCGTCGCAAGACGAATTGGCGAACGATATCCGGTCTACGGGATTCTTCAACAACAAAGCCAGATCGTTGATCGGAGCCGCCAGAAAGATTCAAACCGAGTATAGCGGGCAAGTACCACGAACGATGGATGAGCTTCTATCGGTACCGGGCGCGGCTCGAAAGACGGCGAACGTGGTGTTGGGTACAGCATTCGGCATTCCTTCGGGAGTGGTCGTCGATACACATGTTCAACGCATCACGGCAAGGCTGGACCTGACGAAAAATACCGATCCGGTAAAGATCGAACAGGATTTGATGAAGATTATTCCGCAAGACCGGTGGATCCTGTTTTCGCATCAGGTGATTCATTTCGGCAGGCAGATCTGTATCGCGCGAAAGCCGCGCTGTGCCTCTTGTCCACTGGACCCAATTTGCTATGCGAAAGATAAGACGCTTGCGTAGTCGGCTTACCGCTTCCTTGCAGTCGCGACTCGGTAAGGTGCGGTGGACAACGGGCGCTCATTCTGAGCCACGCGTACCAGCAAGCGGTTTCGTGTTTTGGCCAAGACGCATACAGGCATGACGCACCTTTATCTCGGCATTGATGGGGGCCAGTCGAGCACGATTGCCCTGATTGCCGATGAGAACGGGCAAATCGTCGGACGAGGATATGGTGGTCCTTGCAACCACGTTGGCTCGGATGCCGGGCGCGCGAAATTTCTGAGCGCGGTGGGAAATTGCCTGGCGCAGGCATACCAGGCTGCACGAATCGACTCGCCGGGAGTGACGTTTGCGGCGGCATGCCTGGGTTTTAGCGGAGGCGGCGAGGACAAACAGGCCTACGTACACGAGCTCATCAACAGCGAGAAGTACAAAATCACCAATGATGCTGAAATTGCACTCGCGGGCGCTACGGCGGGTGAACCTGGAATCATTGTCATCGCGGGGACCGGCTCCATCGCCTTCGGACGAAATCGGGAGGGCAGAATGGCGCGGGCCGGCGGATGGGGATATGTCTTTGGGGATGAGGGCGGTGGATTCGATATTGCAAGGCGCGCACTGCGTGCGGCGCTTCAATACGAGGAGGGCTGGGGACCGGAGACGAGTTTACGCGACCTGCTAATCGGGCGCTCGGGTACTGCCACCGCAAATGAGCTACTGCACGATTTTTACGCAGATTTGCGCAGAGAACAGATTGCTACTCTCGCGCAAACCGTGGACCAAGCCGCGGCACAGGGCGACATGGTTGCGAAAACGATCCTAGGCGATGCAGCCGATCGACTCGCCTGGTATGTCGAAGGCGTCTACCGCAATCTGTTTCGCGCCGGCGAGCCCGTACCGGTGGCGTATATAGGAGGCGTCTTCCGAAGTATCTTTTTGCGTGAACGGTTCGCACGGGATATAGAAACAAGGATCGGATGCAAGTGCGACCGGCCCGTGCTGAGCCCGGCAGGTGGAGCGTTGCTCGAAGCCATGCGGCTGGATGGCAACCTGAACCAATTGTCCAATGTGCCAGAATCCGAAAAATGACTCTTCTGAAAATTGTCGCTGGAATCACTCTCATTAGCGTCGGCGCTCTGGCCGCGGAACCGGGCTGGCCTGCCGTGGAAAAGCATGCTTTGGGATTTC
>DAISJE010000017.1:0-9298 GCA_036821665.1 Bryobacteraceae bacterium
CAGTCGGTTCCTGATATCAAGCAAGCCTCCGAATCACGAACAGCCACTAAGGTCCCGCCTGCCACCGATCAAGCAGTAAATACGGCCGATAGCGATAACAAAATTGCTGCCGCCGTTGGGCCGGCTGCAAATCCGCCAGCCCAAGTGCTGCAACCTGTTCGAAACACGCTGACGGCTGCCGACCCATTGCAAACGCACGCTGCAACTCCATCCGCGACTTCGTCCGGAGCGCAGCAATCCTCTATGGGCGTTGCGCCGCAAACACATACTTCGCAGGATTCGCTTTCGAGTGATCCGCCTTCGCGCGGCAAGCCTGAATCGGCATCCGATTCCAACTCCAGCGCGCTCTCCGGTTTCAGCGACATCGCCAAGCCGGTAATCGCTTCCAGCGCTGCGATTCCGAACGCGACCGCCGTGCAAACCAAAACAGCCCAGACGGTTCCCGGAACGTCCACCATCGCTCAGGTCCTGAATGCGCAAAATCAAGCGCCATCTCCCGCAGCCAAGGAAGTTGTCGTGCGGCTGCAGGGACAGACTGGCGAGGCGATCAGCGTGCGATTAATCGATCAGGGCGGACAAGTACAGGTGGCTGTGCGAAGCAGCGATCCGACGACGGCAAACCTTCTGCGGCAAGATCTCTCTTCATTAACCAATAACCTTGACCGCGCCGGATGGAAGCCGGAAGTTCTTACATCCGCTCCGCTGGCCGCGCCTTTCGTGCGTGAAACCAGCCAGGGAACGGCTCACGATGGTCAAAACCCACAAGGGCAAGGGCAGGGAACACTCGATTGGAATCAGCAGGATGGATCACGGAGAAGAAACACCGTGGCCGATCTTTGGGACGAGATTTTGACTCGGCAAGGCACTTAATGAATGGTGAGATTCGCACCTTTCTCGGCACTGAAACGAAATGAGAAGGGCGCGTGCATTAGCAAGCGGTTCAAATAAGGATTCACAACTCTATATATGGTCAGTCCAGTAGCCAGCAACGATCCAAGTGTGTTGGGAAGTCAGGTTCCCAGCTCCTCAAACGACTCGAATAACAATCTCGCGTCCGAGCAGACGTTTCTAAAGCTGTTTGTCGCGCAGCTTCAGAATCAGGACCCGCTGAATCCGAATCAGCAGGACCCCACGCAGATGGTGTCCGAGCTCGCTCAATTCAGCCAGTTGGAGCAATTGGTCAACATCGGCGCACAGACGGGGTCAATCGACAAGTTCCTGACCGGAACCGATGCCGCAGCTTCAGCGAGTGCTTCTTCGCCTGCCGGGCAGACGAACAGCAATCAAACCGGAGCCGTTCAAAACACCTAATGCTGCAGCCCGGTTTCTTGCCGGAGGCTGCCTGCCATGGCTAGCCCTAGCGCCTCTTTAATAACCTCGAAGGCGGCAGACGCCTTTTCCGACCTGCAAGTGGATGTCGAGGTACAGGTTGATCGCCGCCTGATGAGTCTAAAAAAGATTCTCGAAATTGAGGACAGCACCGTAATCAAACTTCCGCGCTCGGCCGGCGAAAATATGGACATTCTGATCGGCGGCGCGTTTGTGGGGCACGGAGAGGTAGTAATTATCGATGATATGGTAGGAATCCGTATTACCGATTTCGGAGAGGAAGACTGACTTAGCCCACTATCTGCCTAGGGATGCAGATGGTGCAATTAGTGAGCGGCTTCGTAATCGTTTTTGGCCTGCTCGGGCTGTTGGCCTTCTTTTGCCGGCGCAAAAGCGCACGAAACCCCTCAACAATCGGAAATTCCGCTCTGCTCAAATTCCCGTTCCGGTCTTTTGGTGTCCACAGACGCGAGTCTGGCGAGGGAGCGCCTGCCCATCTGCGTGTTCAAAAGCGGGTCAATCTCACTCCAACGCATCAATTGCACCTGATTTCGACAGCGTCCGCAAACCTATTGATTTGCACGCATCCGCAAGGGTGCTCCATTTTGCAAGAGAATGCGCGAACCGAAACGGATGAGCGCAGCGAGAGTAGCAAGTTTCTCGCTGAATTGAGAACGCATGCGGGTTAAGAATGTTTTGCTTGCCCTTGCGCTAGGAGCGGTGGGAGCCGCGGCCGGGGGTGCGGCAAGTCCAACATCGTCTTTCTTAGGCATGTCGCTTGGGCAGGACCCGGCGGCCAAATCGGCCAGTGTGCCGATGCAAATCGTAATCCTCCTGACTGCGTTGACGTTGCTGCCGGCGATGATCATGTGTATCACGCCGTTCCTGCGAATCACGCTGGTGCTGCACTTTCTGCGCCAGGCGCTGGGCACGCAAACCGTTCCGTCTAATCAGGTGCTCATCGGGCTTTCCCTCTTTCTGACGCTGCTGGTGATGAATCCTGTTGTGCAGCAGATCTATAACGATAGCTGGAAGCCGCTCGATAGCGGAAAAATCACGGTAGATCAGGCTCTTGAGACCGGTGCGAAACCGCTGAAGAAGTTCCTGTTGCGCTTCGCACGCGAGAAAGACATACGGTTGTTTGTCGAGCTTTCCCATTCGCCTCGGCCGGCAACCCCCGACGACGTGTCCCTCGAAGTGCTGATTCCCTCTTACATCATCTCCGAGTTGCGCACAGGATTTCAGATTGGCGCAATTCTATATCTCCCGTTCTTGATTGTTGACATTATTGTTGCGTCTATCACTGTTTCTATCGGAATGATGCAATTGCCGCCGGTTCTAATCTCCGCGCCCTTCAAGATCCTGCTGTTTGTTTTGGTGGATGGATGGGGCCTGATTGCCGGGTCGTTAGTGAAGAGCTTTGGATAACGCGCATGTCACAGGAACTTGCAATCGAAACGATCCGGCAGGCTTTGATGACGGCCATGTGGCTTTCCCTACCCCTCTTGGCAGTCATGTTTGTGGTGGGAATTTTCATCAGCCTGGTACAGATTGTCACGTCCATCCAGGATCCGACATTTGGGACCGTCCCACGATTGGCCGCGTTCTTTGTGACGTTGTTTGTGATTCTGCCTTGGCTGGTTATACGTTTGGTCGACTATACCCACCGGCTTTTCGAAAACCTGGCGAAGTATGCCCATTAGACTGCATTTCGACCTTACAGCGATTGCGGGCTTTCTATTGACCATCACGCGCGTCGGAAGCGCCCTATTCTTCTTGCCGCTGCCGGGATTCAAAGATGCAGCGGCGGTGGTGAGAGTCGGTCTGGTCGTCGGGCTCAGCTTCTGTTTGTTTCCGTTCTGGCCCGCGGTAAAGATTGACGTCCTGTCGGCTGGTCAATTCACAATGGCTGTGGTTGCGGAGGCAGCGGTAGGGTTGTTGATCGGACTGGCGATTGCGTTCCTCCATGAGGCGTTTCAGTTTGCCGCACAGGCCGTTTCCATGCAGAGCGGCTTCAGTTTTGCATCCATATACGACCCGGGCAGCAAAGCAGATACAGGGGTGTTCCTGATGGTCACACAGTTTGCGACAGGCCTCCTGTTCTTTGTGTTCGGAGTGCACCACCAACTGCTACGCCTGCTGGCGCGGTCGTTTGAGATCTTCTCCTACAACGGGCCGCATCTCGAGTCCGATTCGATCAAGGCCGTACTGATGATGGGGACAACGATGTTTACAACCGGGCTGAAGCTGGGGCTTCCATTAGTCGTGCTGTTGCTGCTGATTGAGTTCTCTCTTGCGCTGCTAAGCCGTCTGCACGCGCAGCTTCATCTTTTAATGCTGAGTTTTCCGGCCAAAACAGCACTCTCGCTTGTCTTTCTTGCCATCATGCTGGCGCGCTGGCCGGCGCTCTACGAGCAGATGGCGCACAGTGTGTTCGAACTGCTCTTCCGCCTGGCGGCGCTTTGAGCGATGCAAAAGAACGGGGCAATGCCGCTCAACGGTGCGCGCGCTGTTTTGCCACGCCGCTAATCAATGGCCGAGCAAAAAACAGAACAACCGACAGCGCACCGCCTGCGCAAGGCCCGTCAGGAAGGGCAATTCGCGAGCAGTCGCGACCTCGTTGTTTCCGTTCAACTCATCGTTGCGCTCGGGCTGGGGTTCCTGATGGGTTCGCAGCTATTGTCGAGCATCGGCGATGCGGCCATTGTTTTGTTTCGCCGTGCATTCCTGGATCGTGACCTCAACGCCGCAGAAATGCCGGTATTGCTCGGCGCGGGACTCAAGGCTCCTCTGGAGTGGTTATTCGCGATAGGATCTCTGGTCACGATCCTGGTTCTGCTGGCGCAACTGGTTACTACTGGTTTTGGATTTTCTCTTAAGCCCCTCCTGCCGAGTGTCACCCGCCTCAATCCAAGCTCACGCGTGAAGCGTTTGCCATGGGAAAACACCTCCTCCGCCGCAAAGGCCATCGTTCTGATACCAATCATCGGTTTGGTGCTTTACGCGGTCATCTTCCCCCAATTGCCGGAACTCTCAAACCTGGCGATGGTCGGTCTGGGAAGTGGTTTGAAGAAGGCTTCTTTGATGATCAGCACGCTTTGGTGGCGGTTGGCATTGGCGCTTCTGGCGATCGGCTGTATCGACTTCATCCGTCAGCGCCGGCGTCTGACGAAGGACCTGCGCATGACAAAGCAGGAAGTCAAAGATGAGATGAAGGAAATGGACGGCAATCCGCAGATGAAAATGCGTATTCGCCGCCTACAGAGAGAAGCGGCCCGGCGCAGCATGATGAAGGCAGTTCCTAAAGCCACAGTCGTGATTGTTAACCCGACACATTATGCCGTGGCGTTGCAGTACGAGATGAATTCCAAGTCGGTGCCCAGAGTCGTTGCAAAAGGTAAGAATTATCTGGCCCAGCTTATCCGGGAAAGAGCGAGGCAGTACGAAGTACCCATCATGGAGAACAAGCCTCTCGCGCAGGCACTTTATCAAGCAGTTGAAGTTGGTCAGGAGATTCCGTCGCACCTCTACCGGGCAGTAGCCGAGGTGCTGGCGCATATCTACAAGAGCCTGAATCGACGTTAGTTCCGCATGGCAACAGTTACCAGCACACCAGTTCCCCAAAACTGGCGAATGTTTGCACGCTCACTAAATTGGGGCGAGTTGGCGGTGCCGATCGCCGTCCTGAGTATCGTTCTGGCGATGATCACCCCGTTGCCAACGATGCTGTTGGACCTGCTGATTTCGGCGAATATCACGATTTCGGTAATCGTGTTGATGGCTTCTATATACATCACGAAGCCGGCGGAGTTCAACGTTTATCCGACGCTCCTCCTTCTGTTAACACTGTTCCGGCTTGCCTTGAATATTTCATCGTCCCGGCTGATTCTGCTGCAAGGGAACACCGGTACCAGGGCAGCCGGAGAAGTGATCGAAGCGTTCGGCAATTTTGTGGTCGGCGGCAATTACGTCATCGGGATCGTCATTTTCCTGGTACTTCTTGCGATCCAATACGTCGTGATCAATCACGGCGCAGTGCGCATCTCCGAAGTAACCGCGCGCTTCACTCTCGATGCGATGCCCGGGAAACAGATGTCCATCGACTCGGATTTAAATTCGGGTCTAATCAATGAAACGGAGGCTCGCACACGACGTAAGGATCTGGCCGCGGAGGCTGAGTTCTACGGAGCGATGGATGGCGCATCGCGTTTTACACAGCGTGACGCCGTAGCCAGCATCATCATCACCGGAATTAATATCGTCGCCGGTTTTCTCATTGGCGTGTTTCAGCACGGCGTAGATTTTAGCCGCGCGCTGCAAACGTACACAGTCCTGACAATCGGTGACGGCTTGGTCACAGTGATTCCGGCCCTGATGATTTCCATCTCGGGTGGATTGATCATAACTCGCGCAAGCTCCGATTCCCGTCTATCCATAGACGTTCAAAAACAACTGTTCAAGCAATCACAGCCGCTTCTGCTGGCGTCCGGTGTGCTGGCTGCCTTAGCGGCGTTTCCGGGCCTGCCCAAAATTCCTTTTTTGCTGCTAGGAGCCGGCACGGGGTATGCCGGATGGAGATTGCGCAATAAAGCCGATAAAACGAAGCCGGCCGCCACCCGCGCCCTTACTAAAGGCCGGGATGACGTTGAGTCGCTGCTCAAAATTGAGCCGCTCACTATCGAAGTGGGGCTCGGGCTCGTCCGCTTCGTGGATGGCGGCATGAATTCCGTGCTGCTGAAAAGAATCGGTACTATACGACGGCAGTTTGCGGCCGAACTCGGATATGTTCTCCCGCCGGTGCGGGTTATCGACAATCTGCAGCTTAAAAGCGGCGAGTACGTGATCATGGTCAAAGGGCTCGAAGTCGCTCGCTTCGAGTTGCCGGCGGGCCATGAAATGGCCCTTCCGGCGGCGCAAGGTGTTGAGAGCATATCCGGAGTTCCCACCCGTGAACCAGCTTTCAACCTTCCTGCGCTTTGGATAACAACCGATCAAATCGACAACGCCAGGAATGCCGGTTATACGGTTGTAGATCCGGTAGCTGTCTTGGGCACGCACCTGGCTGAAATCGTTCGCAAATACGCCTACGAACTGTTCTCGCGCCAGGATGCCAAGCAGGTGCTCGATCGGGTTGCCCACGACCAGCCGAAGTTAATCGAGGATCTGGTGCCGAAGCAACTCAGCCTGGCCGTCGTTCAGAAGGTATTTCAGAACCTTCTCCGTGAGCGCGTTTCCATTAAAGATGCGGTAACGATTCTCGAGGCGATGGGTGAAGGGTCGGCCCTGACCCGCAATACGAGCTTGCTGACGGAATTTGTTCGTCAGGCAAATCGGCGCGCCATCGTAAAGCCGTTTTTGAATGAAGCGGGCGATCTGCCGGTCTACTTTCTGGATTCGGAGATTGAGCGGACGATAGAAGGGGCTGTTGAACATGGAGAGCACAACAGTCAATTAAATCTCGCTCCACAACAGATTCGATCAATTGTCGATCGCATCACGAATACCATTCCTGCGACGGATTCGGGCATTGCCGTTGTGACTAGCTCAGGGGCCAGGCAATTTCTAAAGCAGATGACAGAGAGCGCGCTGCCGGCATTGGCGGTTATAGGACACAACGAGGTCCCGTCGGGAATCCGGGTGCTTTGTTTGGGGACTATCAAATGAGTGAAGCAGCGGTCCGCCTATTAACCGATCCGGAGCAAGGCTCAGAGTTGATGACCGCGACGGAAATACGCGAACGCGCCATCCTGGCCCATCTGCCGCGAGTCAAGGTTATTGCGCGCCGGATACACGAGCGCCTTCCTGCTTGTGTGAGCCTTGACGATCTGATATCCACCGGTGTTTTGGGATTAATTGCCGCCATTGATCGCTACGATCCGACGCAGGAAGTTAAGCTTCCGACCTATGCCGAGTTCAAAATTCGAGGCGCGATTCTTGACAGCCTCCGCGGGTTGGATTGGGCGCCACGCCTGCACCGAAAGCGTTTGCGCCTAATTGAAGCCGCTATTAGCGCCCTCGAACAACAACACAAGCGCGTGCCGGTTGAAGAAGAGATCGCGGCCTATCTCCACATTTCCTTAGATGAATACCATCACTGGCTGGCGGATGCCGGAGGGCTCACCGTAACAACCTTTGGATGCAATTCGCAGGATCCGGACGACCGTGGCAACAATCTTCTGGAAGATCTGGCGGTGGATGAGAACTGCCCTTCGCATGTCGTTGAAAAGGCCGAACTCCAGCGCCTTCTGGCGGAATCGATCGAAAAAATGCCTTCGATAGAGAGGACTATCCTGAGCCTCTACTATTACGAGGAGATGACCCTTAAAGACATCGCAAAGGTTGTAGATTTACGCGAGTCGCGCATCTCACAACTCAAGGCGCAAGCCATCCTGCGGCTCCGCTGTGTTATGCAGAAGCGTTGGCCGCTGGATCGAGGCGGCCCCGAGGCGAGGTCCTAAAACAATCAATGACTAATACCATCGCAACCGAACAAGTAAAGGCCGCCATTTCTTATCTGGAGCGCGAGATTAGCGGCGCTCTCGTTAAAGCGCTATCGGCCGTATTTGGCGAAGGCGTCGTAAAGACCGCAAAATCTGAGCTAAAGGCGCCGCCGCCGGATTGTTTCTGCGTTAAGCAGGAATTCGAACCGGCGGAATTCGGATCCGTACTATTCGTCATGGAGCGATCAAACGCTATTAAGCTGGAAGAACAGCGGCTTAAGGAAGCGCTAATTCAACTTGGGACGTTGCTGGCAACCAGCCTATCTGCTCGATTGAAGCGCGAAATTCGTGCTACTGTGCCAGCCGAACAGCCTGCTCCGGCCACTGCCGATCAGAACATCGGAATCAAGTTGACGATAGGAGATGATTCGGTCGACATCATGGCATGCGCATCCCCGGAGCTGCTAGAGGCTCTGGCATTAGATGCCGATGCTGGGCGAAATGCGCTGGTTCCCGTCACCGCCGTTGCCGCTCGCAACCTCGACCTACTTCTCGACGTGGAGATGCCGGTCAGCATTTCCTTCGGCAGAGCGCAGTTGCCCCTCAAAGATGTTTTCAAATTGACGATCGGTTCGATGGTGGAATTAAATCGAGCTATATCCGAGCCGGTAGAAGTGATCGTCAATAATTCGGTGATCGCGCAAGGCGAAGTGGTCGTTGTGGAAGGAAATTTCGGCGTGCGCATTACGCACGTAATGAGCAAGCACGACCGTATACGGTCTCTGACGTAAGCCGGATCGGGCATGCCCGACCCCTACAAACAGCCAGGTCGCAGTTATAGCGCCTCAATAAGCCAATGACAGCGTGCGAAGGATATTCGTCACGTACTGCATAGTTTCCGCAATCGGCGGAACGCCGCCGGCCTTATCGACTCGCCCGGGGCCGGCATTATAGGCTCCTAAGGCCATCGGAACATCTCCCTGATAACGATCCAACATCATTTTCAGAAAGTGAGCGCCTGCTTCCGTATTCTTTGCCGGATCGAAAGGATCGTCCAGGCCAAGCATGTCTGCCGTGTCCGGCATGATTTGCATGAGGCCCATAGCTCCCGCGGTAGAAACCGCACAGGGTTTAAAGCCGGATTCCTGGCGCATAACCGACTTCAGCAGGCCGGGTTCCACGCCCTGCTTTTTGGCTGCGGTATCTATCACTTTGTCAACTTGATCCTGAGGCATGCGCTGGCAGGAGTCATCGACCATTTGAACATTGGGTACAGCAAGCGGAGCCGAATCGGCCCAGGGCAGGGAATAGAAGGCCTTTGTAGTCGTCGTATCGGCTTTCAAAACGCTCTGTTGCCCGGTCGGTTGCGAAGCTGCGTTTTTACTGCCTTCAATGCTGGCCGACTGGCGTTCGATTGAATCGCTTTGTGCTTTTAGGGATTCCGGCTCGCCCTTCGCGCTGCTCGCTTCAATCGCCGCTTGCTGTGCGGCAAGTGAGCTCTGCATGGCAGCCTCGGCACGTTCCTGCTG
>DAISJE010000017.1:9308-18971 GCA_036821665.1 Bryobacteraceae bacterium
CGCGGAGTTGATCGTCGCTTGTTGGCCAAATCCAACCACACTAAGTAGCGCCATCAACGATACGGCGCAAAGACCTGGAGCAAAGGACATCTGAAAAGTAGATACCGAGTGCCGCATCTTTTCTCGCGCGTGAAAGACGAGGCAAGATACTGCCCCGGACAAGTTGTTGGCGCATTCTTATACGCAGAAGATCGTCAGAGCTGTTGTAAAGACAAGCAAGTCCTAGCAGCGGAACTTGGCACTGGGCGTGCTTTGTGGAACGAGCGAACGCTTAGCGCGTGATAACGCATAAGCAAAAAGGAGAGATTCATTGCTCACAGCATTTAATACGGCTCTTTCAGGGCTAAGTGCAGATTCAACCGCGGTGAGTGTTACCGGAAACAATATCGCGAATCTGAATACAACCGGCTTCAAGGCGAGCTCGGTCAGCTTTGCCGATGTCATGTCGGCCACGCTGTCGGCCGACGGTTCTACTCAGTTGGGAATGGGCGTGAAAACCCCAACCACGAACAAGGACTTCTCGCAAGAAGGATCGCTGGTATCGACGACAAACGGTTTGAGCGCGGCTATCGAAGGTCAAGGTTTCTTCATTGACAAAACCGCCGCGGGGGCAATCCTCTACACTCGCGACGGCAATTTTAAGACGGATGCGAATGGAACGCTAATGACCGCTCAAAATGAAGCGGTTCAGGGCTGGGTAGGCGCTGCCGGCAAGATCAACACCAACACGCCGCTTGGAAACATTGTGGTTCCGACCGGCACACTCGAACCTGCCGTGGCGACCGCCAATATGTCGTTGAATACGAACCTCGATGCAACTGCACCTGTCGTTACGGACCTAAGCTCCGTTACAGTAACGACCGGTGGAACCGGTTATTCGGCAAGCCCGACGGTAACAATTACCGGCGGCGGTGGAACTGGCGCAACGGCAACCGCGACGGTGGTTGGCGGTGTCATTACCGCCATTAACATCACCAATCCCGGTGTTGGCTATACAAGCGCTCCGACGATCACAATTTCCGATCCTACGGGCACTGGCGGAACGGCGACCGGTACGATTGCTACTCCGGCGTTGACGTCTTCAAATGCAACGTACAGCACGTCCATTCAGGTTTTCGATTCGTTGGGAACGGCGCAGACCTTAAGCATGGATTTCTGGAAGATTTCAAATGGCAATTGGACCTGGGGTGTCTCAACTCCAAATGGGACCACTACCAGTACAGGGACGCTAGCGTTCGATACGAATGGAAACCTCACGTCTCCATCGTCAAATCCGGCTTCGCCGAATATTGCGATAACGGGTCTGAGTGACGGCGCATCGAATATGAACGTCAATCTCAACTTCTTTGCGAACGGCTCGCCGGTAATTACCCAATATGCGCAGGGATCTACTACCGCTTCCACAACACAGGACGGCAGCGCTGCGGCGAGCGTGACCGGCGTTGGGATCGGCAGTGGCGGCGTTGTGCTTGCCTCCTTGTCGAATGGCAAGCAGTTACAGGTTGGTCAACTGGCGATCGCCAATTTCGCAAATCCCAGCTCATTGATTGCGGTCGGAAACAACGATTATCAGGTAAGCGGACTTACGTCGCAACCTGCTATCGGCGCGGCCGGTTCGGGCGGACGTGGCGATGTTGAGGGAAACACCTTGGAATCCTCCACAGTCGACATCGCGACCGAATTTACCCAATTGATGACGTTTCAGAATAGCTATCAAGCCAATGCTCGCGTCATTACGACAGCGAACAACATAGAGCAACAGACCGTCAACCTGATCTCGAACGGGTAGTAAGTGCGAATTTTGGGCCGGTAATGGGATCTTGATCTCATTACCGGCCCATTGTATTTACGGAGGCTTCGGATTCGACATGCTGCTCCTTGGGCAGCCGTATTTCAGGAATGCGCGTCTAAAGGGCGTGTCGCAATGAGTTCGTTACCACGGGATCGTATGCCTCCAATCGCTTTCGCTCATGGCTCCGAGTCAAGGAATGCGGTCACCGGAGCCGCGAGCGCAGCGACCGGAGCAGCACGGACTTGGTAACGTTTCCTCCGCGACACGCCACTAGAAAAAATCTATCCCGCTAACTTGCCGTTTCCGCTGAATCCGTAACGTGAAAGCCTCGTTTGGCGCCCTTGCTGATTACCTGTCCCCGAAATTTCCGCGTCCCGTTCAGATGAAGATCCAGCGGGCGAGTGACCGCATGCCCAAGCGAAACCACGTCCCCTACGTTCATCTCCACTAAATCGCGCAATAGCAAAACTTGTCCGTTCAACCGGACATCGGCGTTTACTTGAGCTGGCTGGACGAGCCGAAGCATGCGCTCGTAATCGCTATCATTGCGCTTGCCCTTTTTGAGCTTCACCTGCTGGTTCAGCTTCTGGCGCTGCATTTTCACGATGATTGAGGGGATCGATATGATAATGAGTCCCTTGTGCTGGCCCATTGTCAGTTCCATGCTCACTTCGAGCATCGCCTCGTTTGGCGGGAAAAACCGGAACAGATCCGGCCCGCTCTGGTAGCCCTCGAGAAAGAACTCAATTTCGGCCATTGTCTGCCAGGCAACCGTCAAATCCTTCAGCAACAGACGCAATACGCCATCGAGAATGCTGCGCTCGATTTCTGTCGTGTCACGATTGATGTTCTGAAGAGTTTTGCCCGTTCCACCTAAGAGAATTTCGATAATCGGAAATACGATCGAGTTGCTCACTTCCAGTAAGGCCGAGCCTTCGTGCGGACGCATTCGCAGCGCAACGATAGAGGTGGGCGAAGATATCGCTGCCAGCACTTCCGAAAAAGATAGTTGCTCAACTGCAATGAGCTGACTCGAAACATATGTTCGCAAGTAAGCGGAGAGGCTAGACGCGACCGACCGCGCGAAGTTCTCATGTAACGAATGGATGGATCTAAGCTGGTCCTTTGCAACGCGATCCGGTCGCCGGAAATCGTAAAGCGCGGACCGCCTCGTAGGGTCGTCCTGCTGGTTTTGCTTCAGATTCGAGGCGGCGCTTTCGACTTGTTCGGACGATTCGGTCTGCTCAGTGCTCACTGAGTGATAGTGGAATTATCCGGGTAATCTCTCTCTGACGGCATACCCGAGGCAGCCATCAGCTATCAGCCGTTGATAAAGATATGTTTGCTTTCGTTCTTGCCGGCGCTCAGGTACTGCGACAAGAGGTGATTGGCGTTGAGGGCGGCGGCCAATTCGTGAGCATAACCGGCGTGCTGAATTTTAACCATAGTGAGCGCCCAAGCGATCAGCGCCGAACCCTTCAATGCCAGAGTTTGAGTCCGCGGGTCGGCGGGGGGCGCCTCACTCATTAATCTCCGTTGATCCTGCAGCGTTATATCGAGTGCAGGATAATTGCGTTCCTCTACCGCTCTTCGAAGGGCTTCAAAACTGGCTTCGATCTCCGCGAACGGTGTGTCCGCCACTTCCATGCCGTTAAGCTCCAGCCATCAAATTCGCCGTCTGGGTTTGAAAGAGTTGCGTAAAGAATGTCTGTGTCTCGGTCAAGCTGAATATTGCGGCATCACTTGAGGCAAGCTGGTTATAGAGATTCTGCTGAAACTGATTGATCTGGGTGATTTGATCTGAAATTTTGGCGGTTAGCGTTGTCAGGTTTTTTGAACTCGCGTTTTCCGCCGATTTCAAAACGCCGGTGCTGGGGTCTTCCAGGCTTTGGACGGAAGTAGTAGCCGATCCGATGAATCCCGAGGTGGAATTGCCCAAAAACTGCGACAGCGATGAAAAGTTGCTCCCGAGGCCTAAGGCAAATTCCGAAGCGTTGAATGTTAGAGTTCCCTGGTTGTCTAAGTCCAGTCCGATTGCACTCAACGTCGAGCCATTTGAGTGGTAGCCGTTAATGGCGGACATAACGCTCTGAGCTTCGAGGAGAATGCTATCTCCAGAAAGTATGCCCGCATTCTGACCGTGCTGCGCCTGTAGTTGACTGACGACTTGATTGTAGGCACTGGCAAACTGTTGCAGAGCGTTGGCTGCCTGGCTGGTCGACTGCGAAACCGTAATTGTCGTCGGATTTCCCACTGAGGCTTGTAGTAGATTGACGGATACGCCGGGAGCCAAGGTAATAGTGTCCGATGTGCCGCTAATCGGGCTGCCATCTACTCGATAACTGGAGTTGGAACCGGTCGAGATCACGTCTAATATGTTCGAAAAAGTTTGGGACGACCCCACTCCCAGGGCGATAGTCACCGGGCCTAAACTTGTCGATTGGATAGCAAGCCTGTAATCGGGTGAATTGGGGGGGCCCACATTTACGATTGAGGCCGATACGCCCAATCCAGGAGTGCTGTTTATAGCCTGCACCAAGCCTGCCAATGTCCCGGCCGGATTATTAATGGTCGTGTATTGTGTTGCGCCGCCGTTTGAGGAGGGATCGGTCACGGCAAGTTCAAATGTTGTTCCAGCCGCAATATTTTGCGAATTTGGATCCGTTACTAATGAATTCGAAGAGGAACTGAGCGCTTGAGTAGGAGCGCCCAAATTGTCGACCTCTAGTTGATATGAACCGGAAGTCGCCCCGCTTCCCAGCGACACTGACGCAAGTGATGGATTACCAACTGTTGCGGACAGGGCGCTTGGGCCGAGAGCCGTTGAAAGGTTGCTAATAGCCGCTTGTAGAGCCGAGTAACCCTGATCGAGACTCTGGAACGCACTGAGCCGGCTCTGTTCCGTATTGGCTTGATCGTCGAGGCCGGCCAGTTGGACCGTATCTAACGAAACAGATTTTGATAGGACGCTTTGGAAGTCGGAGGCGTATTTGCTCTGGCCATTAAAGGCAAGAACAGAAATCTGATTCGTGACGCTGAAACTCGATGAGCCCATATGATGCCTCCTTATCTTTATCGCCACAATCCGGCGTTAATTTAGGAAAAATTGCCCTGAAAATCGAAAACCGGGGCGCTTAAGAGCGCCCCGGTGCATTAGATGAACCTATTGAAGACTACAGGCTTTGCAGTAGCTTCAGCACACCTTGCGGAATCTGGTTGGCTTGCGCCAGAGCCGCCATGCTGGACTGCATCAGGACTTGCTGTTGAGACAGGTCGGTCGCCGCTTGCGCCATATTTGCGTCACGAAGCTGCGATTGGGCGCCGGCATAGTTGGTGATCTGCGATTGCGCCAGACCGACCGCAAAGTTGAGCTGGTTGATACCCGCGCCAACCGTACCCTGAATGTTGCCGAGAGATACTACCGCCGCCGCGATCACGCTAATCGCAGCCGAGAAGTTGGCAGCATTCGAAAGATTCGAAGCGGCTGTATAGCTGGTAAGCCCCAAACCGTTCATGTCGGCGGCATTGGCTGAACCGCTGAGGTTAATGGTTTCGGTCGGGGTGCCGATCACGTTGCCGTTGCTGTTTCCAAGACCGCCACCGACGTACACCGTAAGATTGGCGTTGAAGTTTCCACCGCTGCTAAGACCGATATTTCCGGCTTGACGATTGATTTCCAGAACGTCGTTAGCGAATTCGTTGGCTAGTGTCGTGAAGTTGCCGGTGAAGGTGCTGGAGGCGCCTTCGGTAGCCAGTGTCTGCAGGCGATCGAGAATCTGAGAGATGTTGCTTAAGCCGCCGTCGATGATTTGCAACTGGCCGACTGCGTTGTTTCCGTTCATGACGCCCTGGTTCAGCACTGCGCCCATGTTGCGCAACTGGTTGGCCTGGGCCAGACCTGCCGGATCGTCCGCCGCGGTATTGATGCGATAACCGGAGGTCATCTGCGCGATGGTGTTCTGTTCCTGATTCTGCGTTTTCTGCAGATTTTGCAGACCGTAGAGGGCTGCAACGTTAGTTTGAATCGAAATCATTCCGTTATGTTCTCCAAGTGAATCTGTTTGTGAGTTATCTTGCAGCCCCGATTTCTTTTTCCTCGGTATCTGCTGTCACAAGGCATATCGGCGGTTTCTAAAAAAAGCGGGAGGGTTCTCAGAAAATTTTTTGCCGCTGACAATTTCTTGTCATTGACTTATTGTGCTCAGGGACCTACAGGTAAATAGGGCTCAAATAGAAAGCCGGGATGCCTTGACGGCATCCCGGCTATCGCTTCCTAAGTTATATAGATAAGACTACATGTTCTGCAGTAGCTTGAGGACGCTCTGCGGAATCTGGTTGGCTTGCGCCAGAGCCGCCATGCTGGACTGCATCAGGACTTGCTGTTGAGACAGGTCGGTCGCCGCTTGCGCCATATTTGCGTCACGAAGCTGCGATTGGGCGCCGGCATAGTTGGTGATCTGCGATTGCGCCAGACCGACCGCAAAGTTGAGCTGGTTGATACCCGCGCCAACCGTACCCTGAATGTTGCCGAGAGATACTACCGCCGCCGCGATCACGCTAATCGCAGCCGAGAAGTTGGCAGCATTCGAAAGATTCGAAGCGGCTGTATAGCTGGTAAGCCCCAAACCGTTCATGTCGGCGGCATTGGCTGAACCGCTGAGGTTAATGGTTTCGGTCGGGGTGCCGATCACGTTGCCGTTGCTGTTTCCAAGACCGCCACCGACGTACACCGTAAGATTGGCGTTGAAGTTTCCACCGCTGCTAAGACCGATATTTCCGGCTTGACGATTGATTTCCAGAACGTCGTTAGCGAATTCGTTGGCTAGTGTCGTGAAGTTGCCGGTGAAGGTGCTGGAGGCGCCTTCGGTAGCCAGTGTCTGCAGGCGATCGAGAATCTGAGAGATGTTGCTTAAGCCGCCGTCGATGATTTGCAACTGGCCGACTGCGTTGTTTCCGTTCATGACGCCCTGGTTCAGCACTGCGCCCATGTTGCGCAACTGGTTGGCCTGGGCCAGACCTGCCGGATCGTCCGCCGCGGTATTGATGCGATAACCGGAGGTCATCTGCGCGATGGTGTTCTGTTCCTGATTCTGCGTTTTCTGCAGATTTTGCAGACCGTAGAGGGCTGCAACGTTAGTTTGAATCGAAATCATTCCGTTATGTTCTCCAAGTGAATCTGTTTGTGAGTTATCTTGCAGCCCCGATTGCTTATTCCTCGGTATCTGCTGTCGTAAGTTATATCGGCAGTTCTAAGGTGTGTTCCACAGTTATTGCAATTTTTTTGTCAATGACAAATTCTTGTCATCATGATGCGCTAGAAGAGAAGTCCAATGCCGCATCAGCTCGCCGAGACTGGTTTCTAGAGCAATGTCGGGAGCCCACGCGCTCACGGCGTTCGCTTTAGACGCGTCTCCCCAACAGCTTTCAATTTCATTGGGTCTCACTCTCGCGGGATCGACGGTAACTGTGATTGCTAACCTGCTCTGTGCAATAAGGTATTCCAGTATGGAGGCGATGGATACAGGCTTACCTGAACAAAGCTGATAAACATCACCTGGTTGGCCAACTTCAAGCAATGCGTGATAGCCGCGAACGATATCTCGAACGTCCGTGAAGTCCCGTTTGGACGAAGTGTTCCCAACGACTATTTCGGCGGGCAGTAAACCTAATTGAATTGCGGCTATCTGCTTCGCCAAGCTTGAACACACGAACGTAGGTGCTTGGCGCGGGCCCATGTGCGGGAATGGACGGACACGCACAATATGTAATCCGTAGGTACGAAAAAACTGATAACAGGCGAGCTCAGCCGCCGCTTTATGCGTTGCGTATGGCGTATTCGGCCGGTAAGGGCAAGTCTCTAGCAACGGCATTGCGTCGCCCCGTTCGGCGCCGTATACCTCGGCAGAACTCACATAGAGTAGCCGCGATTCCAGCGCTAGTTCACGCATGGCATATAGGATGTTGAGGGTTCCGTTGAAAATTACATCGTGGAACAAGCGTGGTTGATCTCCAAATCCTACTTTTGTGGAGATCGATGCCAGGTGATAGATGCGCTCCGGCCGGCAATCCGCAATTGCATTTAGAACTGCCTCGCCATCCCGGATATCAGCTCTTTTAATCGTGAGCCTGTCAGAGTCTGTAAGAAGGCCCGGCGAGGCGCTCGGACTGATCATCGCTGTCACTGAGTATCCAGCGGCCAATAAATAGTCGACGAGATGAGAGCCGGCAAATCCGCTAGCGCCTGTGACCAATACCGTCATAGGCTGTACGCGCTATAAGGCGTGACTGTTTTCGAGAGAGTTGAACAGATCCTCGATTGCGACCGGGAAGAGGGGTTCATTGCGGGGATAGAAAAGGATGTTCCCAAAGGCGTCCGGTGGCAACTCGCCAGCCTGTTCTCCCGGCACAAGCGAAAGTAGCCGCGTCTGCCAAATCCCTTTCTGAAAATTTCCGTCGTCCGTGAAATGGAACAGCAGCGCTTCGTATCCACGTAGACGCATTTCATCAAGAACCGGAATCAGTTTCGGTCGTTGCCGCTCCGCGCCATATTCCACGAAGACTATCGTTGGCCGGAGGCGGTCGAAATCATGGCCTGCCAGGACCTCGAAATCCCATCCCTCCGTGTCCACTTTTAAGAAGTCGATTCGTTCTACGCCCTGTTCCAATAAAAACTCTCCCAGACGTACGCATGGAACGGTGCCGACTTCTTGGACCGGCCCGTAAGACGTCGGATTGAAACCGGATAGCCCATGCTGGGATGCTCTGTAAAACTGGACGCCTGCATGCGCGTGATCCGAAACCGCGAAAGGAAACAGCCGGTATTGCGCAGTTACGGGCGCAAGGTTGCGCCTCAATACCTCCCGGGCCCCGGAATCGGGCTCGAATAGATCGGCTGTCCAGCCATCGCGCAGAAACGTCGATGAGATCTGGCCGTAACATGCCCCTACGTCAACCACGTGCCCAGGCTCAGCGCCGCGCATGCCGCGCAGATATGGTTGGATCAGATGCTCCGTTATTTGCTGATCGGTAAGCGTCTGCAATACGCGTGTTTTTCCAGGAGTCCTTATGGCAGTCGCAATTTTTGAAATTGCGTCGCCGCCAGTCTGAAGCCTGTCATTTGAATGACGAATATAGCTCTCGAATTCCGAATGTAAAGCACGCCCAATCCGCGCTCCGAAGTTTCGGGTTTCGAGAACCGGTGGAGTGCTTTGCATTGCAGCCGCAATCGAAGCACGCGCCTGCTTTCGCAAATCCGGCTGAGTGCCGAATTCTACGGCCTTATGAATGTATTCCTCTTCGGTAGTTGCGGCGAGCTCATTCAGTCCCATGGCGCCGAGAATGGAAAGCCCATGGCGTGTGCGTGCAGCTGTCCCATGCCAGGCAACTGCCGGCAATCCGACACAAACGGCGTCCAGAAACGAGCAGGCGCCGGCGAACGGATACGAATCCAGATACACATCGCAAAGTTGCATCACTTTGTGGACATCAGCTCTGGTTGGCACACAACCGATAACACGTAAGCGTCCTGGGCCGACCCCTTGTGCCGCCAACTGTGCCTCTATACGATCTACGAAAGGCTGCCGCGAGTAACTGGAACTCCAGTTGGGGTTGAACGGCATCAAGACCAGAATGCTGTTGGGTACAGTCGCAAGGATTTTGGCCCACGTTTCCGAAAGCTCCGGGATGATCTTATAGCAGTTAGCCCCAGAAAAATAAAGTACCGAGCTTGAGTCACACTTGAGGTCGGCGCGTGTGATATTAACCGTCGCTACGTCTTTATCATGCTCGTAGGCATAGCAGTTTATCGATCCCTCAATCCGGCAAAGCCGTTCCGTATACTGTTCTTGCGCACTGGACGGCGGCTCGTTCCA
>DAISJE010000018.1:0-18791 GCA_036821665.1 Bryobacteraceae bacterium
TCAACGGAAGTACGAACGCTATGGCATTGGGAATCAATAGCACTGGTGATGTCGTCGGCACAGATGGCAACGGGAATGCGTTTTCCTTGCCCCAGGGCGGCACGCCGAAAACGTTTATTCCTCAAGGAGGCACGGCGGCAACCGCGTTCGGAATCAGCGATCAGGGCAACATCGTCGGCCAATACACCGTCGACGGACTGATGCCCGGCTTCTATGCCACAAATGGTACGAGCGCCGCCTTCGTAAGAATCGATGCCCCTTCCGGTCCGGACATCGTCAATGCTCAAGGTGTTAACAACCACGCAGCAAGCGTAGGCTTTTACATCGGTACCGATGGACAAGACCACGGCTTCATGGCAAACCTGTCAAACGCGAAATCCGGCCAGCTTACCGGAACCGCCGTTGCCGATCCGTCTATCCCCATAGTGGGCGGCGAACCCGGAGCCACGTTCGTGTTCTCTCAGATTCTAGGCATAAACGACAAGGGCATCGCGGTCGGTTATTACGGCGATTCCACAACTAGCCAGCACGGCTTTTTTTACAATCTCACTACCGGCGCCTACACGTTTTTAGACGACCCCTCCGAGTCATTTAACAATGGCGTGGAAGTAACACAAATTACTGGAATCAACAACCTCAACGAGATTACCGGCTTCTACTCGGATGCCAACGGAGTCTTTCATGGCTTCGTGGCGTGCCCGGCCGGAACTAGTTGTTCCGCCTCCACGGTCACGCCCGAGCCCGGTTCGTTGCTACTGATTGGTTTGGGTTTCAGCGCTCTCGGTTTCGGCTACTTCCGCCGGGGTCGAAAGATAAAGGCTTCGGCACTGACTTAGGAAATCGGGGAGGCTCCGGTTGGGCATCCTGATGCACTCACTGCGGCAGACCCGTGGCGCCAACCAACTCTCTGAACCGGTCCGAGCGGACGCGGGCCTTCGCTGCAATTTCCAAGAAAGCGGGCTCGCGTCGAATTCCGGCCAGTAAAGGATCGCTTTCGAAATATGGGTAGCAGAAGAATCCGCCATCAACCGACCGCCGGAGAACGCGCAGTGCCGACTGTTTGTCCCCGAGGACGGCGTAAGCTTGTGCAATCTTGAAAATGCCTTCGCCATCTTCCAGTCCTCGTTCCAGAACCTTCGCTTCCGTTTGCCGCATCATTTCCAATCCTTCTTTGTTGCGGCCCTTAATTGAGTATTCGAGGGCCGCGCCGACTTCAGCCTGAAGAAGCGATGGGTCGCTTTGATATGCCTGGTCGAAATTCTTGACCGCTGCTGACCGGTCCCCGAGATAGTATTGCGCGAACCCTCGATAGAAAAGTATGAAGGCAGTGTCGTCCGATGGCAGACTGGCGAGAAATTTTTTGTATTCGCCGAGGTAGAGATAGCTGTTCAGCGCAGAGCTATGGAGTTTTACCTGCGGATCAAGACGGCGCGCGTGTTCGCATTCGGCTGCCGATTCCCGCAATAAACCGCCAAACCGGTAAGCATAGCCCAATTGCCAATACGCTTCTGCATAGTTTGGGTTTGCCCTCAGGACATCTCTAAGCAGTGGCAGCGCTTCTTCAACGCGGCCGGTATCGGTCAGCAGATCCGCCATGTAAACTCGTGGCTCAATTAAGTTCGGATTCAGCCGTAGAGCATTTTCGTAAGCTGCTTGCGCTTTAGCGTACTGCTCACGTCCTCCGAAATCTAAGGATGCATTGGTCGTATACGCGCGGCCAAGATGAGCCCACGTCAGCGCATAACCCGGCGCTCTGGCTGCCGACCGCGTCAACATCTCGATCGCTGAACGAAAATCATTCTGGGCATATAAATCGACGCCGCGAAGATATTCTTCATACGCAAACGGGTCGATCGTACTCTTGAACCAAATAGGTTCATCCGGCCGCAAATGAAGTTCGAGGCCGGAGATGATCTGTTGCGCAATTTCATCCTGTACCGAGAAAAGGTTTTCGTACTTAGCGTCCATCGTGCCTTGCCACAGAATTACCGCCGGTTTCACGTTGATCAGTTGGGTGGTGATTCGGAGCTCGTCGCCTTCCTTCACGTATGTTCCGGTAAGCAACGTGTTTACGTTTAACGCCGCGCCTACTTTTTCCGGATCGATTATGCGATTGCGATAGCGGTCAACCGAACTGGATGGCCGCACAATCAGCTCGTGTACCGCGGCGAATTTCGTAATGACTGCGTCCGCGAGGGAGAAGCCAAGAAAATCGGTCGCAGGATCCGGCTTCAAATTCCGGAAGGGCAGAATAGCCAGCGTCCGGGGTTCAGTTGCCGGCGGAGCGGTCCGCGGCCTCAGAAAGAAAGCCGCGATGATAGTGGCGATCAAAAGTAAAGCGGCGCCAAACCACACGACTCGGCTCGACGTGCCGTTGGTTGCGGCCATGGGCCGCGACCGTGGCCGGTTCTGCAAATTCTGCAGATCCGCCCCAAAATCATTCGCAGTCGCATAACGCTGGAACCGATCCTTGGACAGCGCCTTCGAAACGATCCGGCTCAGCTCTGCGGGACACCCGCGCGCGACTTCGTGCAGTCCGCGCGGCTCTGTCTTTAAAATCTCAGCGATTACGTCGGTATCCGTCTCGCCTTCGAAAGGGGCGCGGCCGGCTACCATCTCGTACAGTACCGCTCCGAGGCTGAAAACGTCCGTGCGGCCATCCACAGGTAAGCCGCGAGCCTGCTCGGGAGACATGTATTTTACCGTGCCGATAACTACGCCGGAAACAGTTGGTCGGTTCGTAGTGCACCGCCCGGAATCTGCTCCGTTACTCGCATTTCTGGGCTCGTCAGTAAGCTTTGCGATTCCGAAATCGACGATCTTTACCAGGCCGTCGCGGCGAATGATAATGTTTTCCGGCTTGATGTCGCGGTGTGTAATTCCGGATGTATGCGCCGCGGACAGACCTTGCGCAACTTGATTGGCAATATCGATTGCCATGTCTAGCGGCAAAGGACCGCTGCGTAGTTTTTCGCGAACCGTCGCCCCCTCGATATATTCACACGCGATATAGCGAATCCCCTGGGCTTCGCCGATATCGTGAATCGTAAGAATATTGGGGTGGTTTAGAGCGGAAGAGGCGCGTGCCTCCTGTTCAAGCCGAAGCAGCGCATTCGCGTCGCCCGCGTATTGAGGTGCAAGTGTCTTTAGAGCGATTTTTCGCCTCAGGCGAATATCTTCCGCTAAATAAACCTGGCCCATCCCCCCTGTGCCGAGTAAGGAGATGATCTGGTAGTGAAGGAATCGAGAGCCCGGCGTGAGTGATGACAATCCGTTCTCGAAGCAAACACTGCGAGCGGCTTCCTGCAGGGTTAATGCGATGATCTCGTTCGAACCCTCCGCGGCTGAAAGTAGCGATTCCAGCTCGCTGCGAAGCTCCATATCGCTACCACAAGCATCATCCAAATATTGGGAGCGCCGCGCAGCTTCTACGGTTAAAGCTTCATTAAATAGACCGTTTAACCGGTCCCAGCGATCGGAATCCAGCGTGGGTGACATGGGCCGCTACGAGTGTTCAAGCTCGCGACGAACCCATGCCTTAGCCATCGAGAGTTCGCGATGCACGGTGGCCGGGGAGATATCAAGAGCAGCGGCAACTTCGTCGTATGTCATTCCGCCAAAAAAGATCAACTCGAGAATATTGCTTTTGCGCGAGTCTTGCGCCGCGAGCCCCTGTAAAGCATTGTCGAGGTCGAGTATTGCCGGAGGATTGTCGGACTTGCTCAGAACAGCTTCACCCCATGTCACGCGAATTGCATCGCCGCCCCGCTTGGCGCGTTTGGCCGCCCTCGCATGATCGACCAGGATGTGCCGCAGAACTCTGGCAGCAAGTGCATAGAAATGAACACGGTCCTGCGGTGTAGCTTGTAAACTCACGAGACGCAGATACGCTTCGTGCACGAGTGCGGTCGCTTGCAGCGTCGGTTGCGGGCGCTCAGACGCTAAACAACCGTACGCGAGCTTCCGCAGTTGTGCATAGACTAACGGCATTAATTGATCAAGAGCGCTCTTGTCGCCGTTCGTCCAGCTACGCAGCAAAGCGGTGATGTGCTGCGAGTCGGAACCGGCGGATGCATCCTGGTCGAGCATCGTGCAGAATTATATTTCTTCTTGAGATTGCGTCTGAATTAATTGTATTTTATTTGCAATTCTCCGGAAAGTGCGCAGCGGTCGGGAATGTGCCGCGTCCCGTCGACACCCGGACAGCGGCTTGGACCGTAGGAGAAGATGGTTCAGAAATGAAGGAGTCAATTTCCCGGCGCGCCGAAGAACTGCGGAAAGAACTCGAACGCCACGAATACCTGTACTATGTGCTGGACCGTCCTGAAATCACGGACGCAGAGTTCGACGTGCTCATGCGCGAGCTGCGCGATTTAGAAGAGGCGCATCCCGATTTGCGTACGCCTGACTCACCGACGCAACGCGTGGGAGGGCAGCCACGGGAAGGTTTTGTCAAGGTTCCGCACAGCTCTCCCATGCTGAGCTTGGATAACGCGTTAAACGAGCAGGAACTCGTCGAATTCGACAGACGAGTACGTAGCCTTCTCAAGTCGGAGCCGTACGAATATGTTGCGGAGCTAAAGCTTGACGGTCTCTCGATGGCAGCGCGTTACGCAAATGGCCGGTTGCGACAGGCCGTCACGCGCGGGGATGGGCGCATCGGCGAGGATGTAACCGAGAACTCGCGCACCATCCGTTCCCTCCCCCTCCATACGGCCGATCACGCCTTTGATAGTGAACCTTTCGAAGTGCGAGGCGAAGTGGTCATGCAGCATCGTTCTTTCGAACGGCTCAATGAAGAGCGCGACAAGGCGGGTCTGGAACGTTTCGCCAATCCGCGCAATGCGGCTGCCGGCGCGCTCCGTGCCCTCGATCCAGCCGTTACGGCCGCGCGGCGCCTGGATTATTTCACATACTTCCTGTTGCGAAATGGCGCTCCGATGCTTGCCAGTCATTGGGAAAGTTTGGATAAACTTTCGGCGGCCGGTTTCAAAGTCAATTCGCATCGAAAAAAGTGTTCCGGCCTGGAAGAGTTGCTAGACTTTATTCGCGAGTGGGACACTAAACGCGAATCTCTGCCCTATGAAATTGATGGCGTGGTCGCCAAAATCGACTCCGTAGAGCAACAGCAAAAGTTAGGATGGACCGCGAAAGCCCCGCGCTGGGCGATTGCGTTCAAATATCCGGCGCGTCAGTCTTCGACCGTACTCGAAAATATTGAAGTGCAAGTGGGGCGTACCGGCGCGCTCACGCCCGTTGCCCATTTGAAACCCGTCACTATCGGCGGCGTCACGGTTTCTCGAGCGACTCTTCATAACGAGGATGAGATTACACGCCTTGGCATTCAGATTGGCGATACCGTTCTCGTGGAACGGAGCGGTGATGTGATTCCGAAGATCGTTCGGGTTATCGAGCCGGGTGCACACCGGCGTCCGTTCCGGATTCCGAAGCACTGCCCTGTTTGCGGCGGCCATATCGTTCGAGAACAGGGCGAAGCAGCCAGCCGCTGCGTGAATACGAACTGTCCGGCCCGCCTGCGCGAATCGCTGCTACATTTCGCCTCGCGCGGCGTAATGGATATCGACGGGATGGGCGACGCGTTGGTGGATCAATTGCTAAATCGCGCATTGGTTCACAACATCGCCGATTTGTACTGCCTCACAATCGATCAGTTGCTCAATCTTGAACGGATGGGCAAGAAATCCGCTTCAAAGGTTATACAAAATATCGATCATTCGCGATCCCGGCCGCTCTCCCGCGTATTGAATGGCTTAGGCATTCCGTTTGTAGGTGAGCGCACCGCGCAGCTTCTTTCCGATCATTTTGGCAGTCTCGACGCCATGACAAATGCCTCGCTGGAAACACTGCAGGAGGTGACTGAAGTCGGACCCAAGGTCGCCGAGTCCATTCGCCAGTTCTTCGATGAGAAACGCAATCGCGAACTCGTGGAACGCCTCCGTGCAGCCGGTCTTCAATTCACTGCGCCGAAACGCCTGAAACTGGAAGGCCCGCTAACAGGTCTTACGTTTGTTCTCACCGGCACGCTTCCAACAGTAAAAAGGGAAGACGCCAAAGCTCGGATTGAGGCCGCCGGAGGCAAAGTAGTTGGCTCCGTCAGTGCGAAGACAACCTATGTTGTCGCCGGAGAAGATGCCGGGTCGAAGCTGGACAAAGCCCATGAGCTAAATATCCCCGTTCTCGATGAAGGCGGTCTGTTCGCTATGCTGGGCTCAGAAAAAAAGTAAGGGCATACGCGGGGCTCAAGCTGAAGCATTTTTTCCACGATCTTTCTGGCTTATGGCAGCATTTCGCGCAAATCCTGCTTGGTTGGGGTCCTTTCGGTGTATTGTTTCTGGCGGTACTCGACTCCACTGGCCTTCCCATTGTGGGGGGTGTGGATGCCCTTTTGATCTCGGTAGCGGTTCACGACCCGCATCAGGCCTATCTGGCCGCACTCTGTGCCTCTGCGGGCTCTGTGGGCGGAAGCCTGATACTGTTTGAGATCGCCAGAAAAGGCGGCGAGGTTTTACTGAAGAAGCACGTACGGAGCAAAACGGGCGCGCATCTGCATATTCTGTTTCAACGGTACGGACTGATGACAGTTTTCATCCCCGCGATTTCTCCGCTTCCGTTGCCCATGAAGGTTCCCGTCTTCTGTGCCGGCGCATTGCAAGTGCGGCGAACCTACTTTATCGCCGTAGTTGCGTCCGCAAGGGTCATCCGCTATTTCACCCTCGCCTATCTCGGCCATCGCTATGGAACGCAAACGTTTCATTTTCTGCTTTCGCATTGGATCGCCTTCACCTGCGTTGCCGTAGGCCTCACCATCGGAGTGAGCGTCGGCCTCCGTTTCTATCAGCGGCATGCAACCGAAATGGGAGTACCCGAGTGAGCGTAAGATTGCAATGGGAGTATGCGAAGACTGTGGATAGCGATCGCGTTTGCCATAGCGTGCAAGGCTGCACAGGACCCCGCTGAACTTCTTGCCCGCATCCGGCAGAATGTAGCCGAGCAGCTCTCGCGATCTGCAAATTACACCTGCACCGAAACACTAAACCGCAGTTACTACCGGAACAACGGATTTCAAATGGCGATAGGCGGCCCCGACGCTGTCGCCATTCCGAAAAATGAGCTTCTTCGGGACCGCTTGCGGTTGGATATAGCCGTTTCGGAAGGAAAAGAAATCTATGCCTGGCATGGCGCCAGTAGATTTTCGACGTCCGAGCTGACGGAGATCGTCCGGCACGGGCCCGTTTCTACCGGCCAATTTGTCGGATATTTAAAGAACATTTTTATAATGTCGGGCGCAAAGTTTGCGTATCCGAAACAGTCGCCAGAGGCCAGCGGCGTCTATCGGTTCGAGTTCAACGTTCCGCTAAAGGCGTCCGGGAGCCATGTGCATTCCAGGAGCGGTAATCCAGTCGTGCCGTTTCATGGCTGGTTTACAGCTACCACTTCGGATCTTCAACTCAACCGGCTCGATGTCATCGACGACGAGCTTCCGCCCGATTCAAACATTCAATCCGTCCACACGATATTGAAATACCAGCTATCGCAACTGTTCGGTCGAAAGACCCTGGTGCCATCGTTATTCGTTCTTGAGATTCAGGACGATGAGCACATATTTAGTGTCAGCCGCGGCGCTTATTCGAGTTGTCATGAATATACGGCTGAATCGACCCTACACTTCGATTCAACGGATGCATCCCCGGTAAGTTTGGACACTATTTCATCCGCCGAGCAATCGGTCCTGCCCGCGGGCCTCAGGCTACAGATCGGACTGACGACCGAAGTCGACGACGAAACGGCTTATGCCGGCGATCCCGTTGAGGGCGTCCTGCTAAAAGCAGTGCGGATTCCAAACTCCTCGGAAATCATTCCGAAAAAGACAGTACTACGAGGCGTCATCACGCGGTTCGCAACTTATTTTCAGCCAGAGAAAGAGTACGATCTCAGGATTGAGTTCCGGCATTTAACCGCTAAAAACAAGGGCTATCGTTTGCGCGCGCTGCACGTTCCATCCAGCGCACAGATGTATGGCGCATACGGCAATCTAGTACCTGAGTCCGTTATCGACAACCTTCGTGCCGGATCTATGTTGATCCATTCCAAACATCTGCACATGAAGAAGGGTTTTTCGGCAGTCTGGAAAACAACCACGCTGCCGAAAGGGCCCGGATAGTATGGAAGGCATGTCAAGTACATCCCGCCGTTCATTCATCGCTAAAACCGCCGCCCTGATTCCCGCAACCCAGGCGCTGTTTGCCCGGGAACCGCTGGACCACAACGATCTTGGCGTCCAGCTTTACACAGTGCGTAAGGTTATAGGCAAGGATCCGCTCGCCACGCTGAAAGCCATTCAGGCAATCGGCTACACGGAAGTGGAAGCCACCGCCGGAAACCTGGATCAGATCTGGCCCGCCCTCGAAAAGACTCAGCTAAAAGCGGTCAGCATTCACCTGGAACATACCGAGCCCGGCAGCGCTCTGGATAGCTCGCTGGCCGATTACAAGCAGAAGGGATTTCAGTACGCCGTTGTTCCTTATCTGGAGACAGCGCGCGGCGGCCCCGAAGGTGTTAAAAAGATCGCTGAAATGTTGAACAAGATTGGCGAGTCGGCTAAAAAAAACGAATTGACGTTGTGCTACCACAACCATGCGCACGACTTTACGCCGATGGGCGGCAGTACTCCGATCGATCTGATCATGAAAGAGACGCAGCCGGATTTAGTCCAGTTGGAACTGGATATCTTTTGGGCCAGCGTAGCCGGGTTAAATCCAGTGGATGTTCTAAAGAAATACAGCGGCAGGGTTCCCCTCGTTCATCTGAAAGATAAAGCGAAAGGCGTTCCCGTTCAATACAGCGAGAAAGTTCCGGCAACGGCTTTCAAGTCAGTCGGCAGCGGTTCTATCGACATACCGGCGGTGTTGTCTGCGGCGGCGGCCGCCGGAGTCCGAAACTATTTTGTCGAACAGGACGAGACGCCGGGCGATCCGATAGCCAGCTTAAAAAAGAGCTACGAATATTTGAAAAAACAATTTAAAGCGTAGTTTTGTCAAAATCGGGGACACTCCGGGCTAACATCCGAATCGCCGCAGTATCCAATCAGCAGGCGTGTCCCCGATCTTTGCAACTCTTACGCTCTCTCCTGATAACTTCCGTCGGCCGTACTAATGCGAATTTTTTCGCCTTGATTGATGAAGGGTGGGACCTGGACGACCAGGCCGGTATCCATCTTGGCCGGCTTGGTCACGTTCGAAACGGTTGCGCCTTTGAGACCAGGCTCAGTTTCGACAACGGTCATTTCTACACTCGGAGGCAGCTCAACGCTGATCGGTTGGCCTTCATAAAATTCAACGTTCACCTTCAGTTGCGGGATAAGATACATCACGCCATCGCCGAGCATGTCCTTGGTAAGGTGCATCTGCTCGAAGCTTTCGGTGTTCATGAAGTAGAAGTATTCGCCGTCATCGTACAAATACTCCATCTCCTGCTCATCCAACGCGACGCGCTCCACCTTGTCTTCCGACGAGAAACGGTGCTCAATCATCGATCCCGAGCGCAGATTTCGCATCTTCGCCTGTACGAATCCGCGCAAATTTCCCGGTGTCCGGTGGACCATGCTGAAGACGGAATGAAGTTCGTTGTTGAACTTCACCACCATACCCGGGCGCAGTTGTGTCGCTGCAATCATGAAGAGAATTTACTCCTGTTTTGGCGCACGGAAAACGCGCCTATGGAAAATTCCAGTCTAACAGCCGGCTATTTTTTGCTTTCTTCCTTCAGGCAGGCTTTTCCCCCGATATTCGCGCCCAATTGGAGCATGCCGGCCACGTCCGCCTGCGCCGTATGCTGATCCTTGTCTGCCGTAAATGTCACTGCTTGACCGGGCGGTAGTTTCCAAAGTATGGCGAACTCGTTACCTTTACGCCGTGGCAATTCGACACACGGCACAGTCAAAGGAATCAGAACGAGATGCCCGAAATTCGCGGACGCGTGTTGCCAACCGCTAGCGCAATGCTCGTCTTCGACGGCCTTCTTTGAAATGGCGATCCAGCAAGCCTGCGGTGTCCAGTCGCTCCTGGCGAATAACCGGCCTGCATCGGAATCATAGACCCAAGGATCGAGATTCTGATATCCAACTCCCGGCAGATACGGATCCGCCCATAACAATTCATACGCGACCCCCGGCCCTTCCCGAAGCATTTGGCGATCTTCCATGGCCCAGCCCTGTAGAAACTGTGAGCCCTGTAGATTTGGATCGACAGCTATCAGCGCCAAGGCCGCGATATGAGTTATCCAGTCCGGATGTTCCACTTTATCGGGCTTCAGACTGAGCAGAAATTCGGTCGGTAGATTCGAAAAGAAATGTGCCGCGTCTTCGCGCAGATCGGTGCGCTCAGCGGTGCGATACGTCATCAAGAATTCGCAAGCGGCATAGAGCTGCTGCGGATCGGTGAAAGCGCCAGCCTGCAATTCCTCGATGAAGGGCTTTGTTTGTTCCTCAGTATAAGGAGAAACTGGTCTATCCGCGGCAATCGTGGAAAAAAGAACATCCCGTCCCATCGTGAATCGTTCGAAGGCCCCAGTGACGACGAACGTACCAGCACGCTGGGTCAGTGTCTTCCGTTGCTGATCCGAAAGCAACGGCCCGCACCAATCCAATACGAGCGCCAGTTGCCGGTGATCGCCGTGCTGAGGTTGAAGTATCCAGTCGATCGCTTCCCTGCCCCGTGCCTGATCGCCGGTAATCGCGTAATAAAGTGCCAGCTCGAATCCGCGTTCGGGCGAATCGGGCACGCTTTCGACCCGATTCTCAAAATTCACCCAGCGTACGGTCTGCCGTTCGCGATCGCGCTTTAATCGTCTAAGGCGCTGTGGAGTGAGGAGCAGGCGTGGGGATTGCTGGTCAGTTTGCGCATAGCCGGTTGCGCTCAAGCTGATCAGCAATGCTAGAACTGCAAGGGTGAGCTTCCGCAACTCAACATTGTTCCATAGGTAATTGCCCCACTTTGTTACCCTGAGAGTTCCACCGGCTGCAAGTTGCTTGGCAGCGGCTCAATCAGTCATGCCGGCTCGGGTAAGCGAGACTTATATTCTTCGTACTTACCCGTTCCGGGAGTCCGATCTTATCGTGAGCTTTTTCACGCGCGACCAGGGCAAGCTGCGCGGCGTGGCGAGGCGGGCGAGGAAACCGAAAAGCAATTTCGGTTCGGGGCTGGAACGGCTTTCGCTCGTGAATTTATCGTATTCGCAAAAGGAAACACGAGAACTGGTCAACCTCAACTCCTGCGATTTGTTGCAATCGCAGTTCGATCTCCTGAACGATTTCGACGCGAGCGTCGCTCTCGATTACATTGCCGAAGTCAGCGACCACCTGCTTCCTCCCAACGAAGCGAACGAGCGCTTTTTCCGCCTGTTGACAGCGGTTCTCGACTACATGCACGAACGCTCTACCGGAGCGGTCTGGACGGCTGTTACTTACTTCTCAATTTGGGCAACGCGGCTCTCCGGTTTCTTGCCGGACCTTACTAACCATCCTGATCGCGCCTTGAGTGCAGAATCCCGGGAGCTCGCCTCCGCCATGCTCAAGAACCACATTTCAAATCTGCCCGGGCGCACATGGAATAAAGACACGGCTCTGGACCTGCGCCGCTTTCTCATCCGGCAGATGGAAGAGCACGTAGAGCGTCGTTTTCATACACCTCCACTCCTCGAAGCGCTCTGATACGCAATCTAATGGACTCCTTTCAAGACACGATTTTCAAACTGAAGCGGTATTGGGCGGATCGCGGCTGCATTATCCAGGAGCCCTATGATCTTGAAGTCGGCGCCGGCACCATGGCTCCCGAAACATTTCTGCGAGTCCTTGGACCCAAGCCTTATAAAGTTGCGTATGTACAGCCGAGCCGCCGGCCCGCCGATGGCCGCTACGGCGAAAACCCTAACCGGCTTTACAAGCACCAGCAGTTGCAAGTCATTCTGAAGCCCACACCGGATGACGTCATTGAGCAATATCTCGGCAGCCTGGAAGCGATCGGTATCGATCTTCGCAAGCATGACATCAAGTTCGAAGAAGACAACTGGGAATCACCAACCCTCGGAGCCTGGGGTATTGGCTGGCAGGTGATGCTGGACGGCCTCGAGATCACCCAGTTCACCTATTTTCAGCAGTGCGGTGGCATGGACCTGGATCTCGTACCCGCCGAAATCACCTATGGCCTCGAGCGCATTGTTGCGTTTCTGCAGAGTGTCGAAAGCGTGTATGACATCGAGTGGGCGCCGGGATTTAAGTACGCCGACGTTCGCCTCGCGGACGAACAGCAGTTCTCCGTCTACAACTTCGAGATGGCGGACGTCCCCATGCTCTGGCAGGAATTTGAGCTGCATGAACGCGAAGCACAGCGCCTTCTGCAACTCTTCCGTGACTCCAAAGATAAGCAGCGCTTTCCCGTATTGCCCGCCTACGATCACGTGCTGAGTTGCTCGCATGTCTTCAATCTGCTCGATGCACGTGGGGCCATCAGCGTCACCGAACGTGTGGGGATTATCGGACGCGTACGCAAATTGGCGGTTGGCGTAGCAGGCGCTTGGGCGCAACAGCAGAATCCGGAAGAGCAGGCCGCATAAATGGCAGATTTCCTTCTCGAGATCGGCGCAGAAGAGATCCCGGATTGGATGATTGAGCCGGCGCTTGAAGACTTGCGAAACCGATTTCAAACTGCGTTCGGTGTATTCGGCGGGTCCGCGCTCGTGACCGATGCGACGCCGCGGCGTCTCGTTCTTCTCGCCAAAGATCTGGAAGAAAAAGCGCCGGATGTTGAGAATCTCGTGGCCGGCCCTTATCTTTCAGCGGGGCCAAAGGCAGCGGAAGGCTTCGCACGGAAATGCGGAATAGAGGTCAGCCGGCTTGCAAAAACAGCGGATGCAAAGGGCGAGCGGTATATCTTCCACCAACTCACAAAGGGTCGGTCCCTGAGCGAAGCATTGAGCGAGAAATTGGCTGAAATCATCGGCGGAATCCACTTTCCGAAGAGTATGTACTGGACCGGTAGAAGCGGCCTGCGTTTTATCCGGCCTATCCGATGGATTGTCGCTCTCCTGGACGATCAAGTGATCACCTTCGAACTCGCCGGAGTCCGCTCCGGAAACGCGACTCGTGGGCATCGCATTCTCGGGCCGAAAAATCCGATCCGGGTAAAGATCAAGAGCTACGAACAAGTCCTTCGCGACAACTTTGTCATTGTTCGCGCGGAAGAAAGAAAGCAGCGCATTGAAGCAAGTCTTGGACCGGAGGTTCACAAAGATGCCGATCTGCTGCGTACGCTCGTGTATCTCACCGAGTTCCCAACCACCGTTCGCGGCAGTTTTGATCCGTCCTATCTCGAGTTGCCGAAAGAAATACTGACGACTGTTATGCGCCATCATCAGCGCTATTTTTCCGTTGTCAAGAAGGATGGATCGCTTGCTCCGGAATTCGTTGCGGTCACGAACACGAACGGAGATCCCGAAGGGCTGATTCGTCAGGGAAACGAACGTGTTCTCCGCGCGCGCTTTAACGACGCACGCTTCTTCTGGCAAGTGGATCAACAAAAGAAACTGACAGCGCGTCTGCCCGACCTTGCAAAAGTCACCTTCCAGGCAAAGCTCGGCAGCTACAAAGACAAAACCGAGCGTGTCGTGAAGCTCGCCTCCGCGATTGCCGCACAAATAGGTGCCGATGGCAACACCGTTGAAATCGCCGCCATGCTTTCCAAATGCGACCTGACCACCGACATGGTGAAGGAATTTACCGATTTGCAGGGTATTGTCGGCGGCCTCTACGCAAAGGCGCAGGGCGAAGATGACGCTGTCGCTACCGCCATTTACGACCATTACAAGCCCGTGAGCATGGACGATTCCATCCCGCGCACACTCGAAGCTCAGGTCGTGTCTATCGCCGATAAGCTCGATACGCTGCGCGAATGCTTTAAGATCGAGCTGATCCCCACCGGTTCGAAAGATCCCTTCGCACTTCGGCGAGCCGCCCAGGGCATCGTAAAAGTACTGTTCGAAGCCCGCCTCGCGCTGCCGCTGCCCCCGCTTATCGAGGACGTCCCCCAACTCTCGCCATTTATGCGGGAACGAATTCAGTTTTATCTGCGAGATGTACTGGATTTCGCGTACGACGAGGTGAACGCAACGTTAGCCGCACCGCTAACCACGCTGCCGGATCTGGCCGATCGAACCGAGGCACTCCACCATATCCGGCCAACCGCCGATTTCGAGCCGCTTGCGGCGAGCTTCAAACGCATCAAGAACATTCTGTTGCAAGCCAAGGTGGACCGGCCGCTAGAAATTAACGCGGATCTGATGGCGGAAGGACCCGAATTGGATCTATATCAAGCGGCATCTCGCGTCGCAAGCAGCGTAAAAGGCCGCCCCTATCGAGAGCAACTGGCCGGCATTGCGTCGCTGCGTCCGAATGTCGATTTGTTCTTCGATAAAATTCTAGTGAACGACCCGGATCCAGTGATCCGGCAGAACCGTCTGGCTTTGCTCTACAGCCTGCTGACGGAGTTCTCAACCATCGCTGATTTTTCCGAAATCGTCACAAGTTAGGGAGAGAGATATTACAAATGAAGAAACAAGTTTACTCGTTTGGCGGAGGCACGGCTGAAGGCGACGGGAAAATGCGCGACGTCCTGGGAGGCAAGGGCGCGGGACTCGCTGAAATGAGCAAGGCCGGTGTGCCGGTTCCTCCGGGTTTTACGATTTCGACCGAAGTCTGCAGCCTCTTCTTCGAGAACGGCAACCGTATTCCAAACGGCGTAGATGAACAGATTGAGATTGCTCTCGACAAGCTGCAGCACCAGATGGGCAAAAAGTTGGGAGGCGTTGACGATCCGCTGCTGCTCAGCGTCCGCTCCGGCGCGAAGTTCTCCATGCCGGGCATGATGAACACGATCCTTAATCTCGGTCTCAATGACGATACGACCGAGGGCCTGGCTCGCAAGACCGGTAATCCGCGTTTTGCCTACGATTGCTACCGTCGTTTCATCCAAATGTTCGGTGAAGTGGCGCTGCACATTGATATGGCGAAGTTCGATCACATCTTCGACACGCGCAAGGCCAAGGTCAAAGCCAAGCTCGATACGGACCTGAGCGCCGAAGATTTGAAAGCCGTCATCGCCGATTACAAGAAACTGGTGCAGAAGGAGACCGGGAAACCGTTCCCGCAGAACGCTTTTGAGCAGCTCTCGCTGGCTCGCGATGCGGTATTCAATTCCTGGAACACACCCAAGGCCATCTACTATCGCCGCATGGAAAAGATACCGGATTCCATCGGCACTGCCGCGAATGTGCAGGCCATGGTTTTCGGCAACATGGGCGATAACTCGGGTACGGGCGTAGGCTTCACGCGCAATCCATCGACCGGTGAAAGGGTTTTCTACGGTGAGTTTCTGGTCAACGCGCAAGGCGAGGACGTGGTCGCAGGCATTCGCACGCCGCAGCCCATCGCCGAACTCGAACAAGTCATGCCCGAAGCGTACAAACAGCTTCGCGAAATCACTTCGAATCTCGAACGGCATTATCGCGACGTTCAGGATTTCGAATTCACCATCGAAGAAGGCAAGCTCTACATGCTGCAGACTCGCAACGGTAAACGCACGGGTCCGGCGGCTGTTCGCGTTGCCGTCGACATGGTGGAAGAAGGTCTGATTTCGAAACGTGAAGCGGTGCAGCGCGTAGCGCCGAATCAACTCGATCAACTCTTACATCCCGTTCTCGATCCGGCCATGCGTAAAGGGTTGCAAAAGATCGCCGCCGGCCTACCGGCCTCTCCCGGAGCGGCTGTAGGTCGCGTAGCTTTTTCGTCGGAAGACGCCGTAGAGCTGTCCGCTAAAGGCCCGGTCATTCTGGTCCGCAAGGAAACGACGCCTGACGACATTCACGGAATGGATGTCTCCAAAGGAATCCTCACCGCCGTCGGTGGCCTCACCAGTCACGCGGCTGTTGTGGCGCGCGGCATGGGTCGGCCCTGCGTCGTTGGCGCATCGTCGGTTTCTGTCGACGAAGCCAAGAAGCAGGCAAGCATCCTGTTTGAAGGTAAGAAGCTTTCGTTGAAGGAAGGCGACTGGATTTCGCTCGACGGTACCCTCGGCGAGGTCTACTTGGGTCAGTGCAAAACCAACGAACCCGATCCGAAATCGCACTATTTCGCCGCGTTCATGGAATGGGCCGACGAGTTTCGCGGCAGCTTCGGCGTGCGTGCTAATGCCGATATTCCGCGCGATGCCAAGCAAGCTCGCGTGTTCGGAGCAGAGGGAATTGGCCTCTGCCGTACCGAACACATGTTTTTCGCGGAAGACCGGATTCCGCACATGCAGGCCATGATCCTGGCCCGTGACGAAAAGACTCGGCGCAAGGCGCTTCAGAAGCTGCTTCCCATGCAGCGCAAGGACTTCGCCGGACTCTTCCAGGCCATGGACGGCTTTCCCGTCGTGATCCGGACGCTCGATCCGCCGCTGCACGAATTCCTGCCGAAGCGCGAGAATGTGATGGTCGATATCGCCAAACTTCCGCACGCAACCACAAAAGAGAAAAAGGAAATGGCGGCGACTTATGGAGTCTCGGTCGGCGAATTGAAGAAGTATCTTCCGGACTTGCTGCACCGCGTTGAGGAACTGCACGAGTTCAACCCGATGCTCGGCCACCGCGGCTGCCGTCTCGGCATTACCTATCCGGAAGTCACGGAGATGCAGGCACGCGCCATTTTCGAAGCAGCTGTGCAAGTTGCGAAGAAGGGCGTCAAGGTGATCCCCGAAGTGATGATTCCACTAATCGGTAGCGTCAAGGAGCTCGAAAATCAAAAAGCACTCGTCGTGAAGGTTGCCGATGAAGTTCTCGGAGCAGCCGGAATGAAGGACCTGAAGTACTACGTAGGGACCATGATTGAGATCCCGCGCGCTGCCATGACCGCGGATGAAGTGGCACGCGAGGCGGAATTCTTCAGTTTCGGAACCAACGACCTGACGCAGACCACGATGGGTCTCTCGCGCGACGACTACACGAAGTTTTCGAAACAGTACGAAAACCTGAAGATTTTCAAGGCAGATCCGTTCGCCGTTCTCGATCAGGATGGCGTCGGCAAGGTGATCGAACTGGCTGTAAAGCTGGGTCGAAAGACCCGTCCCGATCTCGAAGTCGGAATCTGCGGCGAGCATGGTGGGGAACCGAGCTCCGTTGAGTTCTGCTACCGCACCGGCATGAATTACGTTTCCTGTTCGCCTTATCGTGTGCCGATCGCGCGGTTGGCCGCGGCTCAGGCGGCCATTGAGGATCAAAGCAAAGCCGAAGTCCAGCGCACGGCATAGCCGATGCATTCCGCGGTCGCCTCTCTCGGCAAACTCAGCCTTCCAGCTCCCATCCGCGAACTGGCTGCTAAACCCTGGGACGCGATCATCGTGGGTGCCGGGCACAACGGCCTCACCTGCGCGGCCTATCTGGCGCGCGCACGTAAACGTGTGCTGGTTCTGGAGGCTCGTGAACGTATCGGCGGCGCCTGCACGATTGAAGAGCCCTGGCCCGGCGTTCGCCTTTCGCCCTGCGCGTATTTAGCGGGTCTGCTCCATCCGCTCGTCGTCCAAGAGCTGAACCTCCCGGAACGCGGATATTTCTGGACGCCCGCCAGCAACGGCCTGTTCGTTCCGTTCGAGGACGGCAGCAGCGTGCAACTCTACGACGATGACGAACGCTGCGAGGCCGAAATCGCGAACATTTCGCCAAAGGATGTAAGCGGCTGGCGCGCCATGAGCGACGTGATTCGCCGCACTCGCGATGCGCTGCGTCCACCCGGCAAGAACGATGTGTGGATCGGCGCACCGCCCACACGCGAGCAAATTGAAGATCGGATTGGAAATGATCCCGAAGCCCGCGCGCTTCTTTTTGAGTGGTCGATGGCCGATTTTGTGGAGCGTTACCTGACCGATGAGCGCCTCCAGATCGCCTATCTCGGCCAGGGCGTAATCGGGACAAACGCCAGCCCGTTCGATCCTGGCACCGCGTCGATCCGCTTCCATCACTCATCCGGACGGCTGGGCGGACTCCCAGGCTCTTGGGGCTATGTTCGAGGCGGCATGGGAATGGTCTCGTTCTTTATCGCCGATGCGGCGCAAGAAGCCGGAGCGGTCATCGCCTCCAGCGTTCCCATCGCGCGCATTCTTCCCGGCAAAGGCGTTGAACTCGAGAGCGGCGAAAGTATCCATGCCCCAATCGTGATCTCCAATGCGGACCCGCGTGCGACCTTGCGCCTTCTCGATGGCTCAGCAGATGCCTCCTGGCGCAAACAAGTCGAATCCGTTCCCATCGAAGGCTGCACGTTAAAACTGAACGTCTGGCTCCGTGAGCTTCCGAATTTTCGTGCGCGGCCGGGCACGCGCGAGTCTCATCATTTCGGACAAATCAACACGCCAATGACCAAACAGGAATGGAAAGATAGCTACTCGCGTGCGCGTAGCGGCCAATTGCCCGATCACCTTTGGACCGAGCTGTACTTCCAGAGCGTCCATGATCCGTCCGTTGCTCCCGAAGGAACGCACACCATGAGCGTGTTTTCGCAATACGTACCGTATAAATTTGCCGAGGGGACTTGGGATCAACATCGCGAAGCCGCAAAGAATCGCGCCTTAGCCGCGCTGGCACGCTTTTGCAGCAATATACCCGACGCTGTAATCGAAGCTGAAGCTCTCGGGCCCCCCGACATCGAAAAGAAGGTCGGCCTGACCGGCGGACACATTTTTCAAGGCGAG
>DAISJE010000019.1:0-18403 GCA_036821665.1 Bryobacteraceae bacterium
GTTCCTTGGGCACATTCGCGAGGTCGATGCGATCGTCCAGGTCGTGCGCTGCTTCGAAGATTCAAACATTGAACATGTAATGGATACAGTGGACCCGGTTCGCGATATCGAAATCATCAATACGGAACTGGTATTGGCTGATTTGGAATCGGTGGAGAAGCGGAAAATCAAACAACAAAAGACGGCAAAGAGTGGCGATAAAAAGGCAATTGGAGAGGTCGAATTGCTCGAAAAACTGGAGCAGCACCTGAACACGGGCAAGACGGTGGTCACACTCGACCTTACACCGGAAGAAAAGGCCGCCGTCCGGAGCTTCTTCCTTCTGACGTCCAAACCTACGCTGTTCGCCTGCAATGTCGCCGAAAGCGATCTGGCAACTGCCGAAACGAACAAATTCGTACAGCAGGTGCGGGAGTATGTGCACCAGCACCATGACACGACCGCCGTTGTCGTATCAGCCGAAATTGAATCTGAACTTGTGACGCTTTCAGAAGAAGAGCGGCTGGAATACTTGGCGGGCTTGGGCGTAGCCGATACCGGCGCGAGCAATCTGGTTCGTGAAGCGTACCATCTGTTGGGACTTCGTACGTATTTAACAACTGGGGAGAAGGAGACTCGAGCATGGACGATCCGAGCGGGAGACAAAGCTCCGCAAGCGGCGGGCGTAATTCATTCCGATTTCGAGAAGAGCTTCATATCGGCTGAGTGTGTCTCTTACGATGACCTCATTGAGGCAGGCTCTTTTGCCCGGGCCCGCGAACTCGGGAAGCTTCGCACTGAGGGCAAAGAATACGTCATACAAGAGGGAGACGTGATCGAGTTTAAGACGTATCTGTAGCACGATCTCACTGCTGATTCTGTTTGAGCAGTTGCGATCGGTCGATTTGTTCACCGCGAAACATGACGGAGTTGATGTGCTCCGTATTCGAAATATCCTGCACCGGATCGCCATCGAGCAGAACCAGGTTGGCATCGCGGCCCGGCTGAATGATACCGATGCTGCCGTCGGCACGCAGCACTTTCGCGGCGTTATACGTCGCCGCCTGCAAAGCCACCGCAGGTGGAATCCCAGCTTTCACCCAGAGCCCGAGCTCATGCTGAACGGTTGGGCCGTGAATAACGAGCATGTTGCCCGCATCGCTGCCCGCAATTAGCATGACACCGCATTTGTAGGCATTCACTAGATTTTTGTTCGCACGATCCAGGAGGCCGCTGAAGGATTGCGGTGTCGCGTTCTTCTTTTCCTCTTTCAGCATCTCGCGCGTAGACGCAAGCAAGTCAGCGGGACCAACCTGCTGCAGTAAGGAGCGGTTCAACAGTTCCGGGTTTCCAGTGCGCATATCCTCAATCGCCTCAAAGACACTGAGGGTCGGATCATAGGCGATTCCCTTTTCCTTCATCGCCCTGAATGTTGAATCGGGGATCAAATCAACCATGGAGCCATGCTCAACGCTGCTGGTGCCAGCCTCAACAGCGTCCTTCACATCCGCCGCGCTCCCCGTATGCGTGGCGGATGGAAGTCCATCGTGAATCGCTTCCGCGATGATCGCGTTGTAGATCCTCGTATCCAAGCGATTGAACTGTTCCCACTGGGCGCTTCCAGCCTCTAAAACGGCCTTAATGCAGTCGACCCCGGCCTTTTTCAAGTCATCGACCTGTTTGCGGGCTTCCTCTGCTGATGTCGGCAGCCGAACAAACTGCTCTTCGCCTTCTTTCCGTACGTTCTCTGGAAGCACTTTCAGCAATTCGGTCGGATGCCCACCCGGTGCGGTAAACAGTGGACCGCATGCGAAGAGTTGAGCGCCGAGATATTTACCGGAAGCGATTTCGCTGCGCAGTTCGAGCGATTGGTTGAGCCAATCGCCCGTGCTTCTAACGGTCGTGATTCCGCTATACAGATAAGCGGCCAGCCTGCGCTTTGGCGCATTCGGGTTGGCATATTTGGCGGGATCGTGATAAACGCCGCCGGGTGCGCCGATATGGACGTGCATATCGATAAGTCCAGGTATTAACGTTTTGCCGGCTGCATCGACAATATCGGCATCGAGCACTTTTGCGTTGGCTAGCGGCTTATCGAAGACCTGAGCAATTTTCCCTTTGCGGACCAGCACGGCCCCATTCGGAATAACTGATCCGTTACCGATAAAGATTCTGGCGTTCTCGAACAGCACGGAGCGGTTACGAGCGGCTGCGCGCGCCAGAATTTTCGCCTGCTCTATGTTTTGCTTCGTCCGGGCCTGGTAGATTCCCATGATGACAAAGGGGGACAGCACGGCGAGAATCCAGAGCTTGGCGGAACCAGCGATCTTTTCTTCCTTCTCCCAACGAAAAACCTTCGTACCGACAATCAGCGACACCGCAAGCGTAATGAGCAGCGCAATCACAGCAGCCAGATTTGCCCATACGCCTTTTCCGCCGATCATAATGGATTGCATTCCTTGGAATAGATATGTGGCGGGCATGAATTGGGCGACAATCTGAACCCAATCGGGCATGATGCTCGTGGGAAATGTCGCGCCACTCAGGAACAGCATTGGCAGGTAGAGAATCTGAGTAAGTATGTTTGCTTCCTGAGCTGAGTTGACGACGGCCGCAATGATCATCCCCATAGCGCGAAAGGCCACCACACCGACGCAAATGAACAGCACTATCGAAAATAAGTTGTGCGGCAGCGGCATGCGGTAAACCGTCGCCGCAAAGAAGAAAAACAAAAAAACGGAAGGCAAAAAGGCGACCAGTCCCGATACCAGCGAGGCTACAATGATGGGCGCGGCATTAATCGGGGCCACTTTAAAACGTCGCAGCACGTTTGTTTCGCGATCCTGAACCGCACGCATGCCTGCCCCAAAAAAGCCATTACCCAAAACGCCAATGATGATAACCATCGAAATGACTTGCGCCATGGCGGCTGCGCTCTGGCGGCCGTCGAATAATTGAGCAAAAAGGAAAAAGAAGACGAGCGGAAAGACGTAACTGAAAAACAGAACCGACCGGTCGCGGCCCATGAGACGCAGATTGCTGCTAATTTGCGCCAAATAAGGTCTCATTATTCGCGCAGCTTCCTTCCGGTAAGTTCTATAAAGACATCTTCTAGCGTGGGGCGCTTTAGATGAATATCGGTCAACGTAAGGCCATGCTGATCGATCCACTTCACCAGCTCGACAATAACGGCTGGCGGGGAGTTGGTCTGAACGGAGAGCGTACGGCCTTCATCGCGTGTCGTGCATTTCCCGTTTTGCAAAGCGTCGGGGAAACCATCTAACGGAATTGCATAGTTGGTGGTTACCTCAACCACGGATTGCCCAAGCACCCGCTCTTGGATTTCGCGCGGCGTGCCGAGTTCAATAATCTTGCCGCCGTCGATAATTGCCACGCGGTCGCAGAGCTTTTCGGCTTCTTCGATGTAATGCGTGGTGATCAGAATGGAGCGCTGGTGCTCTTTGAGTTCCTGGATGACACCGTGAATTTCGTGGCGCACCTGGGGGTCGAGCCCGGTTGTCGGTTCATCGAGGAATAACAGAGTGGGCTCATTTAGAAGCGCCAGCGCGAGAGCCACTCGCTGCTTCTGACCGCCTGACAACGATTTGTAAAACGCGTCCTTCTTTTCCCAGAGTTGCAGCCGCTGCAGTATTTTGTCGCTGTCGGCCTGCCTTTCGTAAAAAGCCGCGAAGAGATCGAGCGCTTCATGGACCTTGATCTTATCCGGGAGATTCGTTGCCTGTAGACAAACGCCGATGCGGTTCTTGATTTCTTTGCTTTGCGAGGCAGGATCAAAACCCAGGACGGAAACTTGCCCACTGGTCCGTGGCCGCAGCCCTTCAAGGATCTCTATCGTGGTCGTCTTCCCCGCCCCATTCGGCCCGAGCAAGCCGAAGACTTCGCCTGAATAGATTTCAAGGTCAATTCCACGCACGGCTTCGACGCCCCCGTAGGATTTACGGAGATTTCGAACGAGAATGGGCGGCGGTTGGCTCATGTTGGACAAATCGTTAGGTTACGATAATTCGCCGCGAACTAGATCGTCGTACGTTTCACGGCGTCGGGCCACGTGCACCTGCGATCCATCAATCAAAAGTTCACACGGGCGTAGGCGGGAATTGTAGTTGGACGCGAGAACGAATCCGTAGGCACCGGCGCTCTGGATCCCCAGAAGGTCGCCTGGACTTACTGCAGGCAAATCACGCCCGCGTGCGAAAAAATCGCCTGTTTCGCAAACCGGTCCGACAACATCCGCTCGAATTGAATTGCTGCCTGAAGCTTGGTGAACCGGAACGATCTCATGATGAGCCTGATAGAGCGCCGGGCGGATCAGGTCGTTCATCGCGCCGTCGACAATGACAAACGTCTTCGCACCGTTGCGCTTAATCAGCAGCACGCGCGTTAGCAGCATTCCGGCCTCAGCGACAATCGAGCGGCCCGGTTCCAACATGAGCGTCAGGCCTAAGCCTTCCACTTTCGGCCGCAAACGATCGATAAATGCTGTTGCCGTGGAGGCCCGTTCCGAACGACGGTAAGCAATACCTAGCCCACCGCCCAAATCGAGACTTCGGATTGCAATTCCTCGGGCGCTCAATCGCGAGACAAGTGCAATCACCTTATCCGCCGCTTCAAGTAAAGGCTCGAAATCCAGTAATTGCGAACCGATGTGACAGCTTACTCCTTCAATTGCGATTCCAGGGAGTTGGGCCGCACGCGCATAGATATCTTCGACAGCCTCGATATCTATGCCGAACTTGTGCTCGCGTAGGCCGGTTGAGATGTAGGGATGAGTAATGGCATCGACGTCGGGATTCACACGGATTGCAATGGCTGCTGTTTGCCCGAGGTCCGAAGCAACGCGCGAGATGAGCGCAATCTCGGCTTCCGATTCGCAGTTGAAGCTATGTATTTCCTCTTCGAGAGCAAAGCGAATTTCCGCCTCCGTTTTGCCGACGCCGGAAAAGACGACCGAATGCGGATCGCCGCCTGCTGACAGCACGCGATGCAGTTCGCCACCCGAGACGATATCGAAGCCGGCGCCTTCCTTTTTTAGCGCCGCCAGAATCGAGAGGTTCGAGTTCGCTTTTACTGCATAGCAGATTCGATGCGGTAAGCCGGCAAGCGCGTTTTCATAGGCAAGATACCTGTTTACGATAGCCGCCTTGGAGTAAATGTAGGCCGGTGTTCCGTGCGACTCGGCGATACACGACAGAGATACATCTTCGCAGAATAGGACGCCATTACGATAGCTGAACGAATTGTCGGCCATCGGTCGTCAAAGCACCCTGAGCGCGATTACCGTCTGATCGTCTGTTAACGCAGTGGCCCCGCGAAAGGCATCAATGTCATCGAAAATCTTATCTGCTATGTGCTGCGGTGGGAGTTTATGATTTGCCATCACTACTTTTTCAAGGCGCTGGCGTCCATAGTTATCGGGTTCTGCGTCCATCTGCAAGGGTGCATCGCCTAGTTGGTCCTCGACGCCGTCCGAATAGAGGATCAGCAGATCATTGGGTTCGGCGACGATTTGAATCTGCTCGTATTGCTGGTCTTCGAGAAGACCGATCGGCATCCCTTCGGTCCGGTGATCGAGAATCTTTCCGGCCCGACAAAGCATGGGCGGAAGCGTTCCGGCGCTGACAACAGAGAAGGTCCGTGCGCGCGCGTCCCAGGTAATTAAAGAAAGCGTTGCATATTGCGCGTCGACTCTGCGCTCCAAAAGAGCCTCGTTTAAGGCCGTCATGAGATCCGACGGGTTGAGCTTACGCGGCGCAAGCGTTCGGAGCAGACCGGAGATCAGCGCGCCGTAAAGCGCCGCCGCGGCGCCCTTTCCGCTTACATCGCCGAACGCGATGAGCGTGTATTCGTCGCCGTGCTCGAAGAAATCATAGAGGTCGCCGCTGATTTCACGCGCGGGCCGGGAGTCCAGGCCGGCTTCAATCCCGAGGATATTCGAAATGACGCGCGGCATGAGCACGGATTGCAGCTTGTAAGCGGCCTGCAGGTCTTGCTCCATCCTTTGTTCGCGCTGCGCCAGTTCTTCGTAGAGCCTCGCATTTTCCACCGAAGTGGCAATCTGGGGAGCCAGCAGGGTAAGAGCTCGCACGTGGTCGTCGGTGAAAAAAGCTATACGCACGCTTTCCAGATCCACCACTCCAATTACGCGATCGCGCAAAACAAGCGGTACTGCAACTTCCGACCTGATATCGGTATGAGCCGCAATGTAACGCGGATCTTGCGTTACATCCGCAACCCGTATAATCTGGCGTGTTTCCGCCGCAGCCCCCGTGATCCCTTTGCCGATTTCGATGTTCTCTATAGTCGCTTTCTCGTCGTAACGCTGGCTGAACCGGCAGCGCAGCAACCGGCGCTCCACGTCGACTAGATAAATACTGAACGCATCGAAATTGATTAAGGCGCGTATGGTTAAGGCAATCTTGGTCAACAGCTCGTCGATTTCGAGAATGGAACTGAATTCTTGCGACAGATGCGCAAGAACCCGCAGCGTGCGATTCTGCCCTTGCACGCGGCGGTACAAGCGAGCGTTATCGATGGCGGTTCCGACACGGCTCGCGATCAACGCCAATAACGCTTTGTCCTGTTCCGAGAAAGCTTTGGGCCGCGTCGATTGCAAATCGATAATGCCCACCAGTTTGCCGCGCACAAGCATGGGCACCGCCAATTCGGCTCGCACCGCGTCGAGCGCATTGAGGTAACGGGAGTCGCTACGAACGTCGTTGACTAAGATCGGTTGGCGCAGTTGCGCTGCGGTACCTGTTATTCCTTCTCCCAGGCCAATCGTCAGGCTTTTTGCAACTTCATCACGATGGCCGATGGAATAGCGCATCCGAAGGCTCCGGCTCCGCTCGTTGTAGAGAAGAATGGCGAACAGCTCATAGGGAACGACATCCTTGATGATTTCGGCCACGTTCGATAGCAGGCGGTCCAGATCGAGCGTTTCGGCCGTAACGGTGCTGACTTGAAGCAGGAAATCAAGAAGTTCGACACGCTCGCGAAAACGTATTTGAGTCTTGCGGGGAGTCGCCATTAATAGGTATCCAAATGCCCGCCCGGAATCTTAGCCGCGGCCAAAGGCTTGGGCGTCTCAGCAGATTCGGCGCCCGTCGGCTCCTGCATGATCTGAACGCCCGAACTCGTTCCGATCCGGCTTGCGCCCGCCTTGACCATCGTCCGAAACTCCGCCAATGTGCGTATTCCACCGGCTGCTTTCACGCCAGCTGCATTCCCGACGATTCGCCGCATCAAGCGAACGTCTTCGACAGTGGCCCCGGACTTAGCAAAGCCTGTAGAAGTCTTGACGAAATCCGCCCCTGCCTCGACCGCAATCCGGCAAGCCGTAACCTTTTCTTCGTCCGTTAGCAGACACATTTCAAGAATTACTTTGAGAATCGCCCCCCGGGCATGAGAGATCTTGGCAAGCTGCCCGATTTCGTTCCGCAGCACGTCCAATTGACCAGACCGTAGTGCACCGATGTTCTGGACAACATCCAGTTCATTGGCTCCTTCAATGAGCGCGATCCTGGCCTCACCGAATTTAGTTTCTGATGCGTTCGCCCCGAGCGGGAAGCCGATGGTTGTGCAAACCTTGACATCCGAACCCTCGATCGCCGCCGCAGCAAAACGCACCCAGTATGGATTAACGCACACCGCCGCGAATCCATGATGGCGCGCCTCCGCGCAAGCCTGCGCGACATCCTCCTGTGACGCGTCGGGCTTCAGGATCGTATGATCGATCAGCAGCGCCACTGCCTTCGAATTTTTCAGGATCTCGTCAACGCTCATTTATCGAGGAATTGGGGAGGCGGAGTGTCGCGCGCATCTGAATGAGCCCGCTCTTCTTACCGAGGCGAAGACGCCAACGCGGATGAGTCCGCGCTCTCCGGGAGGCAAAGATCCACCGTTCAATGCACTTGTGCGTCAAGCATATCACGCAGGTCTAGAGGCTGCGTCCGGCACCGTTATTGCAAGTACAAGAGCGCCAGGCAAAGATCGGCTATTAAGTTGTGGTGTTACTGATGTGTCGCGACAATCTCGACCGCAGCGTAGTTCCATTGATCGGTAGTCGGCGAGCTGTCGTGGATATCGACGAGCGCGTTAGAGGTAGATGGCGCCGCAGTCGATTGAACCCAGTACGTATCGCCGACGTTTGTATCGACGCGCTGGTGGACCAGCACTTGCCCACTAACAGGTGTTCTGGCGATCGCTCGATCCCAATCGTTGCCGACCGCAAATACCCAGTTTCCGGCCGAAACGCCTGGGAGATAGATATCGGGCGCACCGGTTGGGGCGCCTGCCTGGCCCACAATACCTGGCCCAGAAGCATTGGTAAACGCCACGACCGTCAATGATCCGTGATAACTGCCGCCGGTACCGCACTGTGAGATGACGGTTACGGATGTCAATGAATCATCCGTCTGTGCAGCCCAGATCTCTGCTGTTCCGGATTGAGAATTGCTGCGTTTCAGTAACGTCCAATTGAGACCGGCCCCGCTCACGGTTGCGGTTTGCGGTGAGCCGGACGGTCCGTCATAGGCGACAAATGCCACCAGCAGTTCCCCATCTGATGACGTAGAAAACGCAGGTGTAGTCAGTGTGCCGCTGCCATCTTTAAACACTGTGACATCGACCCCGATCAAATTCGGCGGATGCGAATTATCGACCGTAACCGAGACAGGCGTTGCGTTACCCGTTAGCCCGGCTTGGTCGACGGCTGTCGCAGTGATCACGTGAGGACCGTCTCCGTAAGTTTCCGTATCCCAGAAAGTCATGTAGGGCGGGGCAGTAATTGGAGAACCTAATGGCGAGTTATCGACGTAAAATTGCACACTCGGTTCGCCAATCTGCGCAGCGGCCGTAGCCGCAATAGTAATCACCGCATCTACGGTCGCGCCTGCCACCGGACTCTCGATCTGCACCGTCGGGGGAGTGGTGTCGTTGTTAGCAACTGTGATCGAAACCACTGGCGAAGTGCCGATAATTCCGGTTGAATCCGTGACCTGTGCGGCAAGCCAATGGGTTCCGTTCTGGACTTTCGTCGTGTCCCAGGCCAATACATATGGCGCGTTGGGCACAACACCTCCGAAAGGCAGGCCATCCACCAGGAATTGCACACCGGGGCCGCCCGTGGCGAGGGTATTGGCCGCAAGCTGTACAATCCCGGACACGCTGTTTGCGCCGGAAGGCGAGGTGAGCGTGATGGCCGGAGGAGCTGGCAACACCGGTTTTACAAGTTGCAAAATCTGTACGGTGTTACCCGTAATACTCACCTGTACATCGGTTTCGTTGTTGCTTTTGTCGCTTTCAGCGAGGTAGTTATTCGGATCTACAATCGCGCGCAGCCAATAGATGCCATCGGCTAGAGTTCCAATCGTGATCGCTTGACCCTCGTCAGTTTGGTCGTATTCATCGACAGCTGCAATGGACAAACCACGCAGAGTAGTTGGATCGCCACAGGAACCGAAGCTGTCGAATCCGGCATTCGGCAGGAACGAATCATAGATGAATGAATTGTCGATGCAGAACCCGACCTTTGTACTGGAAGCAATAAGGGCTCCGATTGTTCCATCAGCATTGGAATTGTAGAGTCCATAACTCGCGAACGGGAAATGGAAATGCCCATGATCTGGATCAAAAACGAACGCGCCCGCCACCGGAATCGACTGCGATACGACCAACTTCCCGGATGAATCAACAGAATAAATATGCTGAACGCCTTGATAATTACCGGAGGCGGGATTGTAGACTGGCTGAATCTCGAGCGGCCCGGTTCCAGCCTCGAATGTGTCGTGTGTGTATTGAAACACCCTATTGGCGCCGCTCCCGACAACCGAAATTTCACCGGGCGGAATTATATCCGTCAGATCCGGATAATTCAGAGTGGGGGGTGGCTGCACTGCCTGCGGCGAAAAGTTGATGCCGGTCAAGTCAGCGCCGTTTATCGCTACCTGCAAATTTCCTGGATTAAATGTATACCCGGTCTTAGTGGGAGTGATCGTGTAATTTCCGTTCGGCAAATTTTTAAAGGTGTAGCTTCCAGAGGCGTCCGCTGTCGCGTATGCGCTAGGTGAGCCACTCAAAATGACAACAGCTCCCATTCCGTCCGCGGCTGGGCTAAGCGTTCCCGAAATGTTCCAGGTTTGCTTAGACGCGGCCGTGAAATTGACACCAGAAACATTCGCTCCGTCGATGGTGACTGATTGAGTAGCGGGCGTGAACGTGTAACCACTTTTACTCGGGGTGACCGTATAGGAACCGCTCGATAAGTTCGAGAAGCTATAGTTTCCCGAGGCGTCGGCGGTCGTTGTCGCGCTTGCCGCGCCGCTCAAGGTCAATAAGGTCCCAACACCGATTGAGGCGGAAGGCCCTATCGTCCCCGAAATAGTCCATGTCTGCTGCGTCGCCACCGCTGTGAAGTTTACGTTCGCGACATCCGCTCCGTTGATGGTGACCGTCTGACTTCCAGGTGTAAATGTATATCCGGACTTGCTGGGCGTTAACGTATATGTTCCGTTCGTAAGGTTGCCGATGCTGTAGTTTCCAGAGGCATCCGACAAAAATGTGCCGCCCGCAGCTCCGCTCAGAGTTACCGTGACACCACTACCACCGGGTAACGGGCTGATGTTTCCGGAAAGCGTATATGTTGGAGCCCCCCACCGGGAGAGCCCAAAATCTCGCAAATGCTCAGGTTGTAGCGATCGCCGCTCGGTGCAACGTCATTCACCGTAACGCTAGTCCCACTCAGCGGAGTGGCGCTGCTTAGCGCCTGGACCCAGTACGTATCGCCGACCTGCGCGAGACCCTGATGAACGAGAAACTGATTAGGCCCGGGGGTACGGGCAATAGCGTTATCGAAATCGTTCCCCACTCCGACCACCAGAGAGCCGTTACGAGTGGTGATGAGAGTCGCCGTTGGCGCGCCGGGGTTGGCATTCCCTGTTCCCGTTGCGCCGATAGCTCCGGATCCACTGACTCCCGAAGTATCTACACCGATAAAACTCATCACAGTGAGCGAAGAAGCAACGCTGTGAGATAGAGCTGCTGTTACGGTTACATTCGCCATCGGCGAGGCGGCGAACGCTCGCCAGATCTCGGCTGTTCCGCTTTGCGCATTTGTTCTTTTCACCAGTGCCCAGGTCAGCCCGGCCCCAGAAACGCTTTTGACTGTAGTGTTGGCGCCGGACAAGTGATCTGCGGAGACAAAAGCCAACAGCAACTCGTTGCCCGAAAGGTGGAGAATGCAGCGGTGGTAACGCTGGATTTAGCCGTTTGCTGATCTACGGAAATGTCTGCGTCCACCGCAATCTGAGCTGATGCCTTCGGCGCCCAGCACAATGTCGTACCCAGCACCAGGGCACACGTCACCGCAGCGCGGCGGCTCAAGAGGTCTCTCGCCATTCGCGACCATCCTTCTTCTTTTTTGAGGGCTGAGAAGCGAGTGTACGGCTAATGGAAGAGGGTTACTACTGGCTTTATTACGTGAATATCGGATTTATTATCCGTTTATTGTCGCCGGTTAAATGGGGATTTCAGCTAACACGTTTGCCGGCCGAAATTGCCATTTGCCCTGTCTATCGTGATCACTGCATTCGTTGGCCGAGCCAACCTTTCTCTTCGCTATACTTTAGATATCCTGCGGTATTTTCTTCATGAACAGTCGTTTTAAATGGACCATCGTCGCCAGCTCAACCTGTGTGGTTGTATTGCTTCTATTTGCAGCAAGGAGCGGGCGCGCTGTGTCGGCCGACGATGTTTACGGGCACCTCAAGGTTTATACGGAGGTCCTCGAGCGTATCAAGCTGGAGTACGTAGAAGAACCGGACATGAAAAGCGTCACCCTTGGTGCAATCAACGGTCTTCTTGAATCTGTCGATCCATTCGGCAGTTACCTCAATGCGGATCAATATCGGCAATATGAGCAGCGGCAGGACACATCAAAGGCTGGCGTCGGGCTGATTCTGGCAAAGCGCTATGGTTATGTGGCCGTGGTGGACGTACTGCCCGGCTCCCCGGCCGACAAGGCGAACATCAGCACGGGGGATCTCATCGAAAGCATCAATAATGTAGCGACGCGCGACATGCCGTTGGCATACGCGGAGCAGTTGTTGCGCGGCAATGCGAATTCGACCGTAGAGCTAAGTGTTTTACGGCTAAAGAATCCAGACCCGCAGAAGCTGACCTTGACCAGAGTAACCACGTCTTTCCCGGATGTAGCGGCAAAGATGATGCCCAACGAAGTCGGCTATTTGCATGTGGCGAGCGTAGCCGGCAAGCGCGTGGATGAGGCTAGAGACAAATTGCGTTCGCTGAAGAAGGAAGGAGCAAAGTACATCGTCTTGGATTTGCGGCATTGCTCCACGGGCGACCAACCGAACGGGATTCCGCTTGCCAATCTATTTCTGGACAAGGGCGAAATTACTTATTTGCAGGGCCAGAAGATCAGCCGCGAAGAGTACGATGCGAAGCCGGAAGACACCGTTTGGACCGGGCCGCTGGTTGTCATTACAGATCGTGCCACGGCTGGCGGTGCTGAGATAGCCGCGGCGGCCCTCGAAGATAGCAAACGCGCCCAGGTTGTTGGCGAGCGGAGCTATGGCGATGCAAGCTTGCGCAAGACCATTCAGATGGACGACGGCGGCGCAGTGATTCTCTCTGTTGCGAAATACTATTCGCCGTCGGGCAAGGCCATACAAGACGGAGGCGTTACTCCAACCGTCCAACTTGCGGAAAACGACAACTCGCCCGAACTTGATCAGGATGGTAATCCGATTCCCGGCACGGCGCCCAAAGACACCGAAGACAATCTCTTGAAGCAATCGATTGAGCTTGTCACCGGGAAAACGACTGTCGCTGAATTAAATCAAACCGGCGGTCTGATACCGGCGGACAGCCAGCATCCGATCCTGCAAAAGAGTCCTCAGCCCTAAGCGAGAAGAACGAAATGCCTCTTTACGAATATCAATGCGAAAAATGCGGGGAATCGTTCGAGGTCATGCAGAAATTTTCGGATGAACCGCTGAGCACACATGCAAAGTGCGGCGGACCGGTACATCGTTTGATCTCTGCTCCTGCTCTGCAGTTCAAGGGTAGCGGGTGGTATGTCACCGATTATGCGAAGGGATCCGGTTCTTCCTCTGGGAATGGATCCTCAAAGTCGGGCGACTCTTCCGAATCCAAGGCTTCGAGCTCGGATTCGGGAAGCGCGGCCAAGAGTTCCAGCAGCTCTGAAAACAAGTCCAGCTCATCTGATACAAAGTAGGGAATGGCCACTCGCCGGGAATTTCTAGGCGCTGCCGCCGTGGGTTCCGGTTTTGCGAAATCCCTGCTCGCCGGACAGGCACACGAGCGTCCGGCGGTGTCTCCAAACGACAAGATTCAAGTTGCGCTTATTGGATGCGGAGGCATGGGTCAGGGCGATGCCCAAACGTCCGTCTCCACCGGGCTCACCAAGATCGTCGCTGCGTGCGACTGTTACGACGGTCGTCTGGAACACATGAAAGAGCAGTATGGCCGCGACATCTTCAGCACCAAAAAGTACGAAGAGATCCTGTCGCGCTCCGATATCGATGCGGTTATCATTGGCACACCCGACCACTGGCATCAAAAGATCACAATCGACGCCATGAACGCAAAGAAGGACGTCTATTGCGAAAAGCCGATGGTGCAACACATCGAAGATGGGCAGGCGGTTGTTGACGCGCAAGACCGCACGAAGCGGATTTTGCAGATCGGCAGCCAGCGGGTCAGCTCCATCGTTTATAAGAAAGCCCAGGATCTGCTGCGGAATGGTGCGATCGGCAAGCTGAATATGGTGGAGGCCTGGTATGACCGCAACTCCGCCATCGGCGCCTGGGAGTATGCCATCCCGCCCGATGCCAATCCCGAAACCTGTGATTGGAATCAGTTTCAGGGGCGTGCTCCGCATACTGATTGGGATCCGAAACGGTTCTTCCGCTGGCGCTGTTATCGGGATTACGGCACGGGCGTGGCCGGCGATCTATTTGTTCACCTTTTCTCCGGGCTGCACTTCATCACCGGCGCGACCGGACCATCTCGCGTTCATGCGACCGGCGGTCTTCGCTTCTGGAAAGATGGCCGCGACGTGCCGGACGTGTTAATTGGGCTGTATGATTACGACGAGTCCGCTAATCATCCTGCGTTCAATCTCATCGTGCATACGAACTTCGTCGATGGCGCGCGGGAGACAGAGGGTTTTCGCTTCGTTGGCAGCGAAGGCATCATGACGGTAGGCGAAAACGTGACGTTGACGGTTCCGCCCCCCGAGCGGCAACCCGGCTATACGATTGATACGTTTTCGGAAGCCGGGCAGAAGGCCTACCTGAAGTGGTATCACGCACGCTACCCGGAAAACAGGCCATCAGCGGCGGGCATGAAAGCGAGTCATACTCAAACCTTCGACGCTCCTCCTCGTTATAGCGATCATTACGATCACCACTTGAACTTCGCGATGGCGATTCGCTCACGAAAGCCTGTCGTCGAAGATGCCGTCTTTGGTTTCCGAGCCGCAGCAGCAGCTTTGCTGTCGAATGTCAGCTATTTTGAGCAGCGCATCGTCGAGTGGGATCCGAAGGCGATGAAGGTGCATGCATAGACATCCCATGGCTTCGTCCAACGACAACATTCAAATTGCACTGATCGGCGCTGGCGGGATGGGTCAAGGCGACGCGAAGATGGCGACATCCATTCCCGGGGTGAAAGTGATAGCCGCCTGTGATTGCTATGACGGACGTCTCGAGCGCATGAAAGAGGTGTACGGCAAAGATACGTTCGTTACTCGTAATTACGCGGAAATCCTAGCTCGCCCGGACGTCGACGCCGTTATTATTGCGACGCCCGACCACTGGCATCAGCGTATCTCGGTCGACGCCTTGAAGGCCGGCAAACACACCTATTGCGAAAAGCCGATGGTGCACGCAATCGAGGAAGGCAAATCGATGATTGAAGCGCAAGCCCAATCCGGCAAAGTCTTCCAGGTGGGAAGCCAATATCGTAGTTCGCTCACATATCTGAAGGCTCGCGAGCTGTTTCAGGCGAATGTCATTGGCGAGCTGAACATGGTGGAAGCCTGGCTCGATCGCAATACGGCAATAGGAGCTTGGGAGTATTCCATTCCGCTCGATGCCAACACCACGACCTGCGATTGGCTTCAATTTCAGGGGAATGCTCTGAAGCGGCCATGGGATCCCAAACGCTTTTTCCGCTGGCGCAATTATCGCGACTACGGGACCGGGGTAGCCGGCGACCTGTTCGTTCACTTGCTCACCGGTCTTCACACGGTTACCGGTTCGCTGGGCCCCACTCGGGTCTACGCAACGGGCGGCATTCGCTATTGGACCGACCGCGATGTGCCCGACGTGATGCTCGCCACGTTGGATTACCCGAAGACGAACGAACATCCCGCCTTCAATGTGCTGCTGCATGTGAATTTCAAGAGTAGTTTGCCCGAAGAGTCGTTTGGTGTGAAGTTTATCGGCAGTGACGGCGTGATGACGACCAGCTACGATGGCATCAAAGTTGAGCGCACGCCGCGGCCCGCCGAGTTCGATTACACGATCGATAGCTTAGCCAATCCGATGCAGCAAAAGCTGCGGACTGCTTGGAACGAAAAGCACGCCGATACGGATTTGCAAATCAAACCTGATTCGGCTGAAAACTACGACACCAGTAACCAGGACGCTCACCTGGAACACCACAAAAACTTCTATCGTTCCATTCGCGAAGGCAGGCCGCTCATCGAAGATGCGACATTTGGATTAAGAGCCGCCGGGCCGGCGCTTCTGACCAACGAAAGCTATTTTCAGAAAAAAGTCGTCACCTGGGATCCGCAGGCAATGACCCAGGGTCAAAGCTCCGCATAGACACTGAGCATCCAAATAAGTCTATACTGTGTATAGACACGTGATACCAAAAAAAACGGCGCGCATTTTCAACAACGGCGGCAGCCAAGCGGTTCGATTGCCAGTTGAATTCCGGTTTGAGGGCAAGGAAGTGTCTGTCCGGAGAGACGAGCGCAGCGGCGACGTGATTTTATCCAGAAAGGCCGGGTGGGGCACGTGGGAAGAATATTTGCTGCTCCGTGATGCGTCTCGAAGTGCAGTGCCGGACGAGTTTATGGCCGATCGCCCTCTAAATAGTCCAATCGATTCTAAGGACCTGTTTGGGAAAAGGCGTTGAGCAGCTTCTTCATGCTCGACACAGACACGGCCAGCTATGTGATCAAAGGCCGCTCTCCAGTGATCGACGATCACCTAAGAACCCTGGATGTAGGGCAAGTGTGCATCTCGGCGGTGACTCGCGCTGAATTGCGCTACGGAGTTCGACGCCTCCCAGGCGCGAAAGGTCTAGCCGCGAACGTCGAGATGTTCTTGAACGGTGTCCATACACTATCTTGGGACGAGGCCGCCGTCGATCATTTCGCAGATATCCGAGTCGTTTTGGAACGATTGGGGACGCAAATAGGAATCATGGACACCATGATTGCAGCGCATGCCAGAGCTTTAAAAGCGACCCTGGTCACTAACAACGTCAAGCACTTTCAATTGGTAAAAGGGTTGGCGGTCGAAAACTGGTCGAAATAGAAACGTCAAGCGCTTTTAGCCTCTCTTGAGAGAGGTGGGCGGGTTGGCCGAAGGCAACCTGGCGTGCGAAGCGCGTCCGCTTTAGCGCTTGCTGGCAGATGCCAATCGGCCCGGCACCCAGCAATTTATCGGTCTGAGTCGGATCGCCCTCCGTCCCACCAACCCCAGCTATCTATTCGTCGCATTGAATGTTCAAGGACATATTTACCGACACTGTCGCCGAGCGCTTGGCCGGCTTCGCAAGAATGTCGAAAATGGATGCCGCCAAATACGCGGGCGTCTACGACTTCGTCCAGCGCAGCCGAAAAGCTCGGGAAACTTCGCGCCTGCCCGGGTAAAGCATCGTTCGTTACGGTGATTGGAGTATCCTCGCCAAAGTAGCGCGAAAGCACACGGGCGGCAGCGCCACTCGCGCAAGAGTGAGCCGACGGAAACTCCGGGAATGGCGGAGTAACGATCAGCGGCGTCCAGTTCGGATCGGACGCCGTATCGGGGTTTCCGTCGGTATCGGCCAACACAATCGCGGTGATCGGACGCCAATTGGCATACGTGTATTTAGCGTCCCAGCAGCCGATCATGGCATCCGACATGGCAAGATTCACCTGCGCGAGCAGACGCGCAGTCCGCAAGATTCCGAAATGATGCTCCTGGGCCAGCGCAATCGCGACCGGATCCCAAAAATCAGGTGGATTTCCGGCTTGCCAGAAAAGCGCAAAATCCGTTTGGTCGGCTGTTCGGGCCGTACTGGAACTGCTTCCCATAAGCTTGGTTTCATTGAAATCTATTGCATATTCAATACTGTCTAACGCGGGAGGCGCAGACGGCCGGAACTGCGACGGTGACTGGATAACCCACGGAGTTACTTGCGCGAGTTGGGGAGTTAGCCCCGGCAGGTATTTGGGAGGGGTCGGACGCCATTCGCCGGGAGCATTTCCGCCCACGAAAGTTGGCGGCGTATTCGCGAAACCATCCTGACTGCGCCACGCCCAGATTTTGTCGGCGACTGTTTGTCCCCATTTGATGCCTTCTTCGATGGATTCCCGGGAATCCGCATCCCAACCGCGGCAGATTTCTTCGAGCGACGCAGTCCGCTTATCATCGAATGTGGCCGATTGCTCGGGGTAAAGACGAATCAAAATAGCATAGGCGGCCTGTATGGCGGCCGCGCGTTTTGATGCCTTTCGCGGACCTACCTGCCGCACGAAAATCGGCGTGTAACGCGGGTCGATTCCGTTTACCGCATCGAATACTGCTGCCTGCACGATTGCCGTGCTTCGTGTCGTAACCGGCGCGGGTGTAGCCGGCAGGGTTGGGGTTGCGACTAGCGTGGCCTCCAGCATGATGTGGTTCCAGTCGGCTATTTCGTCCGCCGAGACCCGTGCCGCTCCGGACACGCCTAGTAATAATGCCGCGATGAATGTGCTCGTTTTCATTGCAATCATCTGAATGTCTTCCTCTCTTGCGCGCCGATCGATCCGCGCAAGCACAGGGTGCGCGGTTCCAGCCAGAACCGCAATGCATTCGCGGGTGAAACGTGGGTGATACGGCATCTTGTTGAAAGATCTACAGCTTTGGCAGGTGGTGAAGCGGAAGAAGGTATACAATCGTAACCTCAAGACAGATGTCTACTGCGGCTGTCCGGGCAGAATCAAACGCTTCTAGCCGCATTTTTCGCTTTGGCGCATTCGAGTTCGATGCCGATGCCGGGGCGCTGAGGAAACACGGCCTTCGAATCAAACTCAGCGGACAGCCAATCAGTGTTCTGGCGATGCTCCTGGAGCGACCCGGCGAGGTAGTCAGCCGAGAGG
>DAISJE010000020.1:0-7223 GCA_036821665.1 Bryobacteraceae bacterium
TCCCTTCGAACAGCGGCGAACTGAGGTACCGCTCGCCTGCATCGGGCAATACGACCACAATTGTCTTGCCGGCCATCTCCGGCTCTGCCGCGATGTGAGCCGCCGCGGCGACGGCCGCACCGCATGAGATTCCGGAAAGAATGCCTTCTTCGCGAGATAGACGCCGCGCCATATCGATCGCTTCTTCGCTGGTGACTCCTTCCACTCGATCAACAATGGATAAATCCAGGTTTTTGGGTATGAATCCGGCGCCCAGGCCCTGAATAGAATGCGGGCCGGGAGTCAACGCCTCATGCCGCATCGTCTGTGCAATTACCGGGCTAGTAGAAGGTTCGACCGCTACCGAAATGAGTGGGTGCTTCTTTTCCTGTTTAAAGTATCGCGATACGCCGGTGATTGTGCCGCCGGTTCCCACACCCGCAACAAGCACGTCCACTTTGCCTTCCGTGTCTTCCCAGATCTCCGGCCCGGTGGTTTGAAAGTGAATCTTTGGATTTGCCGGATTATTGAACTGCTGCGGCAGGAAAAATTTGTTCGGATCGGAAGCCACTATTTCTTCGGCTTTCGCAATCGCGACTTTCATGCCTTTGGATCCTTCCGTGAGGACCAGATTTGCGCCGAGCGCCTTCAGAACCTTCCGCCTCTCGAGCGACATGGTGTCGGGCATGATGAGCGTAACAGGATAGCCGCGCGCTGCACCAACAAAGGCCAATGCAATTCCCGTATTTCCGCTGGTTGGCTCGACGATTTCCTTTCCCGGCTTCAGCAGACCGTGCTTCTCGGCATCCCAGATCATGGAGGCTCCGATGCGGTCCTTTACGGAAAAAGCAGGATTGCGGCCTTCTATCTTCGCTAGAACAGTTGCTTTGGCGCCACTCACTACACGATTCAACTTGACGAGGGGCGTCCGTCCGATGCTGAACGAATTATCCTGATAAACCAAAAGCTTCCTTTCAGATCTCCCAGTTGGGAACGTACTCCGTCTGCTTCTGCTGCCACTCACGCGCCAGTTCGGCGAAGCTAGTGCGGTCGAGGACATCGGAAACGGCAAGATCCACGCGCTGCCAGATCTCCGAAAAGGGATCTTCATTCGCCTGGCGCGAACTGCTCTTCAAATTTTCAACTGCGCGGAGTACTTCGCCTACGGTAATGGCATCGGGAGCTCTGGCGAGCAGATATCCCCCTTCAGCGCCCCGGCGTGAATCGACAAATCCGTTCTGCTTCAACCCCGCCAGGATAAGCTCCAGGAACTTCTGGGGGATTTTCTGCCGCTTCGCTATATCGGCGATCTTGACGGGTGCCATCGCCGTTCCTTGGCCCAGCGCCAAGTACTGAGAAGCGAGGTCGAACACCGCTTTCAGGGCATACTCGCTCTTCACCGAGATGTTCATCCGTTTTTCCACTAATGATTCTAATCCGTGCGTCGATCTAAATTATTGATACGGTTTCGGAATTTTCCCCATTTTGCCCCGCGAGCCACAGTTGGCATTAAGATGGGGAATTGCCGGAACCCTGTTTCCCGGAGCAAACTTGTCGAGACAATTATTCGGAACTGACGGCATTCGCGGCGTTGCCGGCGAACCGCCGCTTGACACCAGAACCGCTTACGCCCTTGGTGTTGCGTTGGGCCAATGGACCCGTGGTCTTGCACATGCCAACGGCAGCAGCGAAGTTCTTATCGGCATGGACACTCGCGAGAGTGGACACTGGCTGGCCGAGTATGTAGCGGGGGGATTGGCACATAGCGGCGCTTCCTCTCGTTTTGCCGGAGTCATAACCACACCAGGCGTTGCTTATCTCACTCGTACGGGGCCCTTCTCCGCAGGCGTGATGATCTCCGCGTCGCACAATCCGTATTACGATAATGGCCTCAAAGTTATCGGCCATTCCGGTTACAAGCTCGCCGACGCCGTAGAACTGGAACTCGAACGCGGCATTGCAGAATGGCTTGCCACCGGCGACGAGCCACATTCCAAAACGCTGAAGATAGACGCCGCGCTCGACAACATCTACACCAACTACCTGGCCGGCACCGTCTCCGGCAGCTTTCCATTTCGCATCGTTGTCGATTGCGCAAACGGATCGGCCGCACAGGTTGCGCCTGCTCTGTTCAATCGTTTGGGACCCGAAGTTGAATGGGTTGCCGTGAACCCGGATGGTCGCAACATCAATCTCGACTGTGGATCTCTTCACCTGGATACTCTGCAGCGGCGCGTGGTTGAAACCGGAGCGGATCTGGGCATCGCGTTTGATGGCGATGCGGACCGCGCCCTCTTTGTTGGGGCTTCGGGCAAAATAGTCGATGGCGACGCAGTTCTGTTCCTGGCCGGCTCGTACCTGAAAGAAGCCGGAAAATTACCGGGCGATATTGTCGTGGCTACCGTTATGTCGAATCTCGGGCTGCAAAAAGCGCTCGAAGGTCGAGGCATTACCATGCTGCGAACGCCCGTCGGCGATAAATACGTGCTCGAAGAAATGTTGAGACAGGGCGCGATGCTCGGCGGGGAGCAGTCCGGACATGTGATCTTCTCTGAATTTGCTACGACGGGCGATGGCTTATTGACAGCACTGCGGGTACTGGAGATTGTTCGCGCTTCCGGTAAGACTCTGGATGAACTATCCGATGAAATCAAGACGTTTCCGCAAAAGCTGGTGAATGTCCGCGTGAAAAACAAGCGGCCGCTTGCGGAACTCGATTCGGTGCAAGCCGAAATTCAGGCCGCGGAGAATGCATTCAACGGCAACGGCCGCGTGGTGGTCCGGTTTTCCGGAACCGAGCCGCTGGCGCGCGTAATGATCGAAGCGGAATCGCATGCAGATGTCGAAAAATGGACGGGACGCATTGCGGACGCTATCCGGGCGGAACTCGGCTCCAGTGCTTAGATATGAATGCCGCGTATGACTTTGGGACCCGCAGAAGTTAATCGTCTGCTTTCTGCGGCGCCCATACGGCTACCGTTGTCCAAAGCCGTTCTCAGACCGGCTGCCGGTGCTTGCCAGCTTCAGTCGCAAGACGCTGCCCTCCTTTTTCCGAATGCACGCAATGATCGCGCTGCTTTGGCCGGGTTGCTCCTTCGTCTCGGGTGTTGGCCGGAGAGTCATACCATCGCCCAAGATATTCACGCTGCGGAAGGAAGCTATTGGCACGCCATCGTTCACCGCATCGAGCCCGATTCCGGCAATGCAGGTTACTGGTTCCGGCGAGTCGGCAGGCATGCGATTTTCCCTGAACTATTGAGCCGCGCTTCAGAAATACTCGCCAATAGCGGCCCGCAGCACTGGCATCTGAAATCCGCCTGGGACCCGTTTCTTTTTATCGATTGGTGTGACGAGGCGAGAGACAAGGGCGGTCAGGCAGAGGCGACTGCACTCGCAATTCAGATGGCTGAATGGCAAATGCTCTACGAGTGGTGTACGTAGGCGGTCAATTCCCTGCCGGCACGAAATCGTGCGCTACAAACCGCAAAGGCGGTCGTGGTATCCTCAGGAAACTCGTTCCTCCCCCGCCCAGTTCTATGGAACGCGCCGCACGTCTCGTCAAGAAAAGCAAACTTTCACAAAGCGTCCTTTCCGAGGATGATATTGCTCGCGCCGCTTGGCCTGTGGCCGTCGGCAAAGCAATCGCGGCGCATACAGGAAAGTTGACGGTCGTACGCACCAGGTTAGTAGTGGAAGTCGAAGATGCCGTCTGGCAGAAGCAGCTCTACCCTCTGACTTCGCAGATCCTGGAACGGCTTCGAAAAGTAACCGGGAGCGATATGATTCAGGACATCGAGTTTCGTGTAGCGATCCCTCGCCGCCAACCGCAACGCGCCGGCACGATCAACGGCCCGTCGGGCGAGGCCGCAAATGTCTTTGATGAATCAGATGCCATTCAAGATCCCGTCTTAAGGCGGCTATACAGGATTTCACGTAAACGGGCCAGTGCCTAGGCGCTGCGAATCGCGTTGCTACGCGAGCAATTTCAACACACCGCTTACTGACGTGCGCGCCTCAGAAGGCGTCGCCAATTCAACATCCGCTTACTAACGTCCGCGGCTCAATACTGTTCGGACGCCGTGCGATCCTGAATTTTGAAGCTCACCGATACTGAAGTCCGTTACGTGGCCGATCTGGCCAACTTGCGCCTCTCCGATGACGAGGTATCTCGTATGTCGCACGATTTAGGAGAAATTCTGACTCACATCGAACAGTTAAAAGAACTGGACACAACCGATGTCGAACCGATGGCACAGGTGCTTTACCGGGCAGACGAGACGGCAACTCTGCGCGAGGACGTTCCGGTTACGCCCCTGACCAATGTCGAAGCCGTTGCAAATGCGCCCGCAAGCGGCGCCGGCTATTTCAAAGTGCCGAGGGTGATCGAGCGATGAGTTTGGACACTGAAATCGCCGCACTGACGATTCCAAAAATTCGCGAGGGACTCGTCAGTAAAAAGTTTTCAGCGCGAGAACTTGCAGAGGCCGCCCTTGCACGGGCACAAGCGGAAAATCCGAAAACGAATGCGTTTCTTACGTTCTCACCCGAACGCGCGCGCGCCGCGGCAGCCCGGATTGACGCCGCCATCGCAAAGGACGAATATGTTGGCGCTCTGGCGGGCGTGCCCCTCGGCGTTAAAGACGTCATTGTAACGAAGGATCTGCGCACGACATGCGGATCGCGGATTCTCGAAAAATATATTCCGCCGTATGACGCAACCGCCGTGTACCGTCTTGAAGAGGAAGGCGCGCTAGTGATCGGAAAGTTGAACTGCGACGAATTCGCGATGGGTTCCTCAAACGAGAATTCCGCATTCGGTCCGGTGCGGAACCCGAGGGCGCTCGACCGGGTTCCTGGCGGCTCTAGTGGCGGTTCGGCGGCGGCCGTGGCGCAAGGCACCGCGGTAGTAACGATCGGGTCCGATACGGGCGGTTCCATTCGCCAGCCCGCGAGTTTTTGCGGAGTGGTTGGAGTTACGCCGACCTATGGCCGCGTGTCTCGTTACGGTCTTGTGGCCTTTGCAAGCTCGCTCGATCACATCGGCCCTTTTGGACGAACGGTCGAAGATGCTGCAACCGTTCTGCGCGCAATGGCAGGCCGGGATGAGATGGATTCGACCAGCGCCTTCGCACCGGTTGACGACTATCATGCTCTGATGCGCCATCCGGTTCGCGGTCTGAAATTAGGGCTTCCCAAAGAGTACTTCGAGGGACTGACCGCTGAAACAGGAGACGTCATTCACGCCGCAATCAAGCAGCTTGAATTACTGGGTTGCGAAGTCCGCGAAATCAGTTTGCCACATACAAAGTACGCGCTGTCCTGTTACTACATCATCGCCACTGCGGAGGCTAGTTCAAACCTGGCGCGCTATGACGGTGTTCGCTATACCATCCGCGAGAACGGGGCGACGTTGTCGGACATGTACCGTGACACGCGCGGGTCCGGATTCGGCGCCGAAGTAAAGCGGCGCATCATGCTTGGAACGTATGTCTTGAGCGCAGGTTATTACGACGCGTATTATCGGAAGGCGCAACAGGTCCGCACGCTCATCGCGCAGGATTTCAGCAAGGCTTTTGAAGATGTAGACGCACTCATTACTCCTGTTTCACCTTTCCCCGCTTTCAAAATCGGCGAAAAAGTAGACGACCCGCTCAAGATGTACCTCTCGGACGTTTATACGCTGACCGGCGATCTGGCCGGCGTGCCCTGTATGTCGGTCCCCTGCGGCGAATCACGAGAGGGTTTGCCTATCGGGCTGCAGATCTTTACAAAGCACTTTGACGAGGCGACAATGTTCCGCATCGCTTATAACTACGAGCAGGGCAAAAGCGAAGGGCTTAATGCCGGATGAGGTAGATTTCCTCAAACGTCTTTACGCAGGATTTAATCGCCGCGAAATCGACGACGTGCTGGCGGCCATGCATAATGACGTCATATGGGCGAACGGGATGGAGGGTGGCCACGTGCACGGACGTGGCAATGTGCGGAGCTATTGGACGCGCCAGTGGGCCATCCTCGATCCGCATGTTGAACCCGTTGCGTTCTCGAGTGGCTCCGACGGAGAAGTCATTGTGGAAGTCCATCAGATCGTGCACGATTTGGACGGCAACCTCATTGCCGACAAGATGGTTGGTCACGTGTTTCGGATCGAAAACAACTTGGTGATACGTTTCGACATACGCGAACTGGGTTAATTCGAACGTATATGATCGACGAAATTCCGTCAAAGCCCGATTAATTTCCTAATTTCCGAAATCGATTTGTCTTTCCAATACCGGTTGTAGTTCTCCACACCCATAAACGTGCGCGGGTACATCCGGTCAATGTAAACCGTTCCTTGCAAATGATCGATCTCATGCTGCAAGATGCGCGCATACCACCCTGAGGCTTCGATCACCCGCGGTTTTCCATTGTGATCCAGGCACTCCACCTTCGCTTGCCGTGCACGCGGCACAAGCGCGGTAAACGCCGCCAAGCTGAGACATCCCTCAAAAAATTCGGCGTTTGCCGGGCCCTGCAACGTAATCTTCGGATTCACGATGACGTGAAAGGGAACGGACTTCCTCTCGCGCTCTTTCAGTAAAGCCGGCGGCTGATCCTTCAGATATTCCGGCTTATCTTCGATCACGGCGAGTTGGAGCCCCAAGCCCACTTGTGGCGCAGCCAAGCCGACACCTGGCGCATCGTACATCGTCTCTCGCATCCATTCAATTAATTCCTGCGTCTCACGGCTGCGAACCTCGTCTACCGTTAATTGCCTCGCGCGCTGCCGCAGTACTGTTTCGCCGACCTGAACAATTTTCAGCCGCATTCGGAAATTGTATCCGTCGTACACTCGTCGATTCAGCTATGCCCAAGAACAGCTCGCAAGCCGGCACCACAGTTCAGCCCGAGGCGCGTTGGCCTGCAGTCCTGGCCTTGCTCGCCATGGGAGGTCTTTATCTGGTCTTGCCTGAGCAACTGACGGCCGGGCCGAGCTGGCTATTGCTGGCGGTTGTCGTGGCGCTACTGGTCCCCGCAATCGTGTCGCGGCGGATGGGGCATACCAGATTGAATCATGCGCTCGGCTTTGCCGTTTCGGTGGCCATCACGATTGCGCTGGTTTGGTCTTTGGGCACGCTTATTGCCGGTCTGCCAGGCAAGCGAGAACCGCCGCCGGTGTTATTGCGCTCCGCAGCCGCACTCTGGTTTAGCAACATTCTCGTTTTCGCTGCCTGGTATTGGCGGTTGGATGCAGGCGGGCC
>DAISJE010000020.1:7233-18384 GCA_036821665.1 Bryobacteraceae bacterium
GTCGAGCAGGACGGACCAGGCTCCCGCGTGGCAGAGGTGTTCGATCTGCGGCCGTCGCACATCGAAGGTGCGTTTCTGTTTCCGCAGATGCTAATGAAAACCGGAAAGGCGTGGAGGCCCGGTTTTGTCGACTATCTATTTCTCGCGTTCAATACCAGCACAGCCTTCTCACCTACGGATGTGCCGGTTCTATCGCGGTGGGCCAAGCTGCTGATGATGGTGCAAAGCGTAATTTCGCTGGGGACAGTTGCAATTGTGGCAGCAAGGGCTATAAATATTTTGTGAACCAGCGCCGCTTATTGATTTGCGAACGACTCTTCGCCCGGCCAAACTGCGACTGCTTCCGTTTCCGGTTTACGGCGCTTTCTTCCCGTGAATCGATCCAGATACAGATAGATGACCGGCGTGATGTATAGCGTGAGTAACTGCGAAACGATCAGGCCACCGACGACCGCAATTCCGAGGGGACGCCGCGCTTCGCCGCCTGCACCGGTTCCGAACGCAATCGGCAGCGTTCCAAGCAGTGCCGCCATAGTGGTCATCATGATTGGGCGGAAACGCTGCAGACACCCTTGAAAGATCGCTTCTTCGGGCGATTTGCCTTCCTTGCGTTCGGCTTCCAAAGCAAAGTCGATCATCATGATCGCGTTCTTCTTTACGATGCCGATCAACAGGATGATGCCGACGAAAGAGTAGAGGTTCAAGTCCTCACCGAATACGAGCAGCGTAATCAGAGCGCCAAAGCCCGCAGCCGGGAGGCCCGAAAGAATCGTAATCGGGTGAATGAAGCTCTCGTAAAGAATGCCCAGCACAAGATAGATCACCAGAATCGCGATTATCAGCAGGATGCCCAGACCCTTGAGCGAACTTTGGAAGGCTGCCGCAGTTCCCTGGTAGCTGAAGCTGACGGTATCGGGCAGGCCAATCTGGCTGGCCGCTTCATCAACCAGCCGGGTGGCTTCGCTTAAGGCAACACCGGGTTTTAAGTTGAACTGGAAATTCACAGCGGGCAATTGTCCAATGTGATTCACGCTCAGCGGGGCGACGGTCTGCTTCAATTCCGTCACTGCCGACAGTGGAATCATTTTGCCGGTGTTCGAGCGCAGATAGAGGTCCTTCAGCGCCATAGGGTTGCGCTGATCCTGCGGCAAAACCTCGAGAATTACGTCGTACTGGTCGGAAGCGGCTGTAATAGTGGTGACACGGCGATTGCCGTAAGCGTCGTAAAGCGTGTTCGCGATCTGATCGGGAGTCACGCCCAGAGCTTCAGCCAGGTTCCGGTCAATGTGCACGTCGAGACGAGGACTCGCGAGCCGCAAGTCACTGTAGATGTCTGTCAATTGCGGAATCGTATGGAGCTTCGCTTCGAGGATGGGAGCCCAGTGAAAAAGTTCGGGCACATCGGCATCCTGCAGCGCAACCGAGTACTGGCTGCGGCCTTCGTTCTGGCCGAGGGTAATCAGCGGTGGCTGCCGCATGAAGACCATAACGCCGGGGATTTTCGCAAACTGCTGTTCCAACTGAGCGATGATCACGTCGCCTTTGGGCCGATGGGGGTCCTCTTTAAAGGCTGTGAACATAAAGCCCTGATTCTGGCCGCCGCCCGCGGGCCCTCCACCAACACCTGCGCCCCAGTCCTGAATCCATGGATTTTTCGCCAGGACCTGATTGATCTGCTCTTGAATACCGAGCATCTGGTCGAAGGAGGCGTCCTGAGCGGCTTCCGCGCCGCCAAATGCAAAGCCCTGATCGACCGTCGGCATAAAGCCCTTCGGCATAATCACGAAGAAATACACTGTGGCAACGGTCAGCACGATGCTGGCAAGCAAGGTGATCAGGCGATGATGCAAGACGACCTGAAGGGTACGGCGGTAGAGATCGTTCAGCCAGACAAAGAACTTCTCGGTGCGCACGTAAAAGCCGCCCTTCCGATGGACTTCATGGCGGAGAAAACGGCTGCCCAGCATAGGCGTCAGCGTCAACGAAATCACTCCGGAAATCAGCACCGCAACGGCAATCGTGATGGAAAATTCACGCAGCAGGCGTCCGATGATACCGCCCAGGAACAGCACGGGAATAAATACCGCGACCAGCGAAACGGTCATGGAAACGATTGTGAAACCGACTTCGCGCGCGCCGTCGATAGCGGCCTGCATGCGAGATTTGCCCATTTCCATGTGCCGGAAGATGTTTTCCAGCATGACGATCGCGTCGTCCACGACGAATCCTACCGACAAAGTCATTGCCATCATCGACAGCATGTCGATGGTGAAGCCAAGCAGCTTCATAGCCGCGAACGTGCCCAGCAGCGAAAGAGGAACGGCCAGGCTGGGTATCAGCGTTGCCGAGAAATTGCGCAGGAAGACGAAGATAACTCCAATGACAAGGCAAATGGTCAAAATGAGTGTGAACTTCACGTCCGCAATGGATTCGCGAATGTTTTCCGAAGCATCGAAAGCGTGAATGATTTCGATACCGGCAGGCATAGATTCCTGCATTTTCGGTATCAACGCTTTCACCGCGTCCGCCACTTCCACGGTGTTTGAGCCCGGCTGCTTCTGAACGGCGAGCACCAAGGCAGGCCTGTCGTTCAGCCAGAACTTCGTTTTAGTGTTACTGACGCTGTCAAACACATGGGCTACTTCATCCAGATGCACAGCGTTGCCGTTCTTGTATTGAACAATGAGACGGCCAAACTGCTGGGCATTGGTAAGCTGACTGTCCGACTGGACCGTGTAGGCCTTGTTATAGCCGTAGAGAGAGCCCGCGGGCAGGTTGATGCTGCCTTGTGCCATGGAGTTGCGGACCGATTCGAGATCGAGTTGATGCGCCGCCAGCTTGCTCGGATCAGCCTGGACGCGAACCGCGTATTTCTGTGCGCCGAAAACCTCGACCTGGGACACTCCGCTGACCATCGAAAGACGCCGCGCCATGATAGTTTCGGCGTAATTGTCGAGGGCCGACAAAGTCATGGTCTTCGAAGTGAAGGCCAGATACAGAATCGGCTGCTCGGCCGGATTCACTTTCGCATACGACGGAGGAGCCGGCATGTCCGTTGGAAGTGCGCCCGCCGATCGTGCGATGGCTGCCTGAACATCCTGCGCAGCCGCGTCGATGTTCCGGCTGAGGTCAAACTGCAAGGTGATGCTGGTCGATCCGAGCGAGCTCGAAGATGACATGCTGTTCAGGCCGGCAATCGTCGAAAATTGTGCTTCCAGAGGCGTTGCGACGGAAGATGCCATGACGTCCGGATTCGCGCCCGGGAGCGAGGCGGAAACCTGAATAGTGGGATATTCAACAGCCGGCAGATTGCTGACCGGGAGCGAGAAATAGCTTAAAAGACCAAAGCCGAGAATGCCGGCCATGATCAGGGTAGTTGTGATCGCCCGCCGGATGAAGAAATCGGTAAAATGCATGCAGCTCCTTACGACTCGCCGGCCGTTTTTTCCGAGCCCGAGCCGCTCATCTGAGTTGTTGGTTTGAGCAAGCGAACTTTTCCGCCAGGAAACAATCGCATCTGCCCTTCCGAAACAATCATTTCTCCAGGCGTTAGACCGCTCGCAATCACAGCCTGTTCGCCGCCCTCGGCCGGCTTGTAAAGCCGCTCCACCTTAACCGGGCGCATCGTGGCGGTGTTATTCGTAGAATTCACCACCCAGACATATTTGCCCTGCGGACCCGTCTCAACGGTGCGGCTGGGAACCACAATGCGGTCGCGCTCCACATTTAATTGAGCCTTCACGTTTACGTATTCGCCCGGCCACAACGCGCCGGACTTATTCGGAAACTCGGCTTTAAGATTGATGGTGCCGGTGGTTGTGTCCACCGTGTTATCGATGAATTTCAAGGATCCTGTTTCGGTTCGTGTGCCCCCATCCACTTCGGCTCGAACCATAAGCGGGTGCTCTTTGTTGTACTTCTGCACCTCCGGGAGCAACTGCTGCGGAAGTCCGAAAGAGACATAAATTGGCGAAATCTGAAGAATCGTAACTAGCGTGGCGTCGTTATCTTTCACCAGGTTGCCCGGCTTGATGGCGATAGCGCCGGCGCGTCCCGCGATCGGTGCCGTGATCTTGGTGTAACTCAGCTGCAGCTCTGTTTGGGAGAGCCGGGCGCGGTCTGACTTAATGGCAGCAGCGGCACTTTCCACCGCAGCCTTGTCTGCATCCAGCGCCGCCAGGTTCGAACCATTGCTGGCGACAAGCTGCTCGGTCTGCTCTTTCGAAAAGATGCCTTCCTTTTCGAGCTCCAAACCCCGCTTGGCGGAGGCTTGAGTTTGCTTTAGCATGGCCTCATCTTTTGCAACGTTAGCGCGGGCCTGCTGCTCCAGGGCCGCATCTTTTACAAGATCGGCCTGGATCTGCGCAATCTGCCGCTGCAGCGGTTCCGGGTCTATCTCAAACAACAATTGCCCTTTCTGCACCGTCTGACCGGCCTGAAAATAAACGCGTAGGATCTGCCCCGCAACCTGCGATTTCACATCGACGCTATTGATGGCTTCTGCATTGCCGACCGCCGTTGTGTCGAGCGGTACGTCGGATGCCACGGCCGCGACAGCCCGCACGGGCGCCGCCTGCATCATCATCATGGCCATGGGACTCATCGCCTGCTTTTTGGAGCCGCAAGAAGCTAACAAAACAAGTCCGGCGACGGCACCGGCAGCTATGACTGAAAATTTCAGAGAAAAGGCGTAATTAGACACGGAACCTACTGAATGGATTGGGGGTTAGTTCCATAGTGCCATAAAAAGGGCACCCATGAACAGGACCACATAAATTTAAGTACGGGTACGCAGCGAGAATGTTCCCACAGCCCAAGCGTGAGATGCTTCAATATTGACCCAAGACTCGCAAGAATTGAACGAAAGCGCTTTCAGGCTGCTGCGCACTCATTTTGGGCCCGGCAACTCCCTGAACTTCGTGTCCGTGCCTGGACGCATCAATCTGATTGGCGAACACATCGACTATCACAGCCTCCCGGTATTGCCGATGGCGCTGCAGCGCCGGGTGGGTATTGGGTTCCGGCCACGCGCGGACGGCCTGATTCGTGCCGTTTCTGAGTCTTATGGCGACCGCGAATTCTCACTTTGCCCCAATCCGCGACCAGGACGGCCGGGCGACTGGGCCAATTACCTGAAAGCCGCTATGCAGGTCGCGGCGAGCCGCTGGAATTTGAAGGTAGGCATAGACGCCGCCATTAGTTCAAACCTTCCTCCCGCGGCCGGCCTGTCCTCTTCTACGGCGCTCCTGGTCGCCTTCACCCTTGCCCTTCTGGAAGCGAACGGCTTTCAGCCCGCTATTGCCGAACTGATGGAACTCCTACCGGATGGTGAGCAATTCGTCGGTACCCGCGGCGGGGGCATGGATCACGCTGCGGTGCTCGCTTGTCAGTCCCGCTGCGCTCTTCTAATTAATTTTGATCCGCTAGGGTTCACGGCAATCCCGGTGCCGGATAATTGGTCCTTTCTCGTCGCTCACAGCCTCACAACTGCTGAAAAATCGGGCGCTGCCAATGCCGAGTACAATGCTCGCCGCAGCGCGGGGATCAACGGGCTACAAAAGCTTGGCCTGAAGTCATACCTCGAGGCTGTCGGGCGGCACTCGCCCGAAGAACTGGCCGCGTTTGCCGGCAGCCTTACGGAGGAAGAATCCCGCAGTTTTCTGCACGTCACCGGCGAATCGTTTCGGGTCCAGGAATGCCTAAGCGCCCTGCGCAACGAAGACATAGACCATTTCGGCCGCTTGCTTTCGGAGTCGCATGCCAGCTTGCGCGACCAATTGCTGGTTAGTAATGAGGCACTCGATGCGCTCGTTCAAGCGGCCCTCGAGGCGGGTGCAGCAGGCGCGCGACTGACCGGGGCCGGGTTCGGCGGTTGTGCGATTATCCTGACCAGAATGGAGAATCGCGACCAGGTTCGCGATGAGCTCATCAAGCGGTTTTATGCCGATCGGCCCGATTTCGATCCGCAAAAGCACCTCTTCTTTGCTATGCCTTCCGCCGGGGCGTTGAGTGTCTGAATCCATCACACAGGCGGTTATTCTCGCTGCAGGGCGAGGCACGCGGATGGGAGAGATGACTCGTGAGATTCCCAAACCTATGCTCCCTGTTCGGGGCCGGCCGCTGCTCGAGTATATTGTCGAACGACTGGCTGCAGCAGGCATACAACGATTCTTAATCGTTGTTGGATACCAACACGAAGTAATTGAGAGTCATTTTTCGAAATGGCCGCTACCTATTGAATTTTGCCTACAACGGCCAGTGAATGGTACAGGCTCTGCAGTATTGCTTGCTCAGCGCTTTGCGGCAAACCAACCCTTTTTGCTTACTTGGGGCGACATCCTCTGCGACACTACCGAATATGACCACTGCTTAGCGATTTTCGACCAAAATCCGGCCACTGTCGCCGTCCTTGCCGTAAAAGCCGTCGATGATCCCTGGCAAGGCGCCGCCGTCTACGAAAACGAAGGGCGCATTCAGCGGATCATCGAAAAGCCGGCAAAAGGGGCTTCCACTACGCACTGGAACAGCGCCGGATTTTATGCGCTCCGCCCTGTTATTTTCGATTACCTGGCCCGGCTAAAGCCTTCCCCACGCAACGAATACGAGCTTACTTCCGCTATCCAAGCAATGCTCGACGACGGTTTGGATTTGCGCATTTCGCCGGTGCGAGGAAGCTGGCGCGATATCGGACGGCCGGAAGATTTAGCGGCTGCAAACAAGCGGTAATGGCTGAACCGGGCTTCATAAGAGACATTTTCCGCTCTCGCGTCACTGCCTCACTGAGCCTTTTAGCCGATGCCGCGAAGCGTTGCCCGTTTTTTGTTCCTGGCATTGTGTGCCGTGTCTTCTGCCCTTCTGGCGGATCCACCACGCATTAACTGGACCGGAAATTTTGCACGTTGCGATAGCCACGCGGAACTTCTGAAGCGCGATTCCATGAGCCTGGGTGTGAGGCTGTCCACTGCAAATCCGGCGGTTGCCAGGGAATTCAAGCGCGCCATGGATTTCTGGGCCGGCATTATCGATATGTCCTGGCACGAAGACAGAACCTCTTCCTGCGCGGTTGAACTCGTGGATGGCACTCCGGCGATTCTGCAACATGCAGTCGTCGCACGGGCACAATTCACCGAATGGCAAAATTTCGAAGGATGGATCGCGTTCGATCCGCGCGCGCCGCTTACCAAAACGGAGATGTACCTCACTGCGGTTCATGAGATCGGTCACATGTTGGGATTGCGGCATAACCCGAACCCAAACTCCGTCATGTATTACATCGACCTGGAGGGTCCCGAAGTGCTCGACTCCTTCGATTTGAAGTCTTTATCCGCTCGCCACACACTGCGTCTTGATGTAAACCGCGCGCCGATTCCGGTTAATTCGCGTTCCGCCTTACGTAACGCAAGCCGTTGATGTAAGAATTGACATGGCCCCTTTTTGCGGGTCCGGTTGTCAACAAAATCAGGAGTCAGGAATGAAGAAAGCTTTGATCTGCGCCGCAGTTCTGTCTGCCACGTGCCTGCTGAGCTTGAGCGCGCTGTCGCAAGAAAAACAGAAGCTGCCCGGCGAAGACTGGGTAAACCTGTTCAACGGCGAGGATCTGACGGGCTGGCAAAAGATCGGGAAAGAGAGCTGGACGGTGGAAAACGGCGTAATCCACGGGAAGGGTCTTACCAAAGATTACGGATACCTGCAAACCGACAAGGACTATCAGGACTTTCAACTTTCGCTACGGTTCAAGTGCGTTGCGGACGGAAACAGCGGTGTATTCTTTCACACTGCCTTCAAACCCGGCACAGCGGATGTAACACAGGGCATGCAATTTGAGATCGACTGCACGATGATGCATCACACTGCGGGCGTGTACTCCGAAGAAGGACGCGGCTGGATCGTCTGGCCGGCTCCGGAAAATGAAGGCGTTGTACGTATGGGCGATTGGAACGATTACTTGGTGGAAGTGATCGGAAACCGTTATCGCTCGCGTTTAAACGGCGTTCAGATGGTCGATTTCACAGATCCGAAACCGGGCGCAGCCGACGGCAAGATTGCATTACAGCTTCACGCGGGCGGGCGCGGAAACATGGAGTTCAAAGACATCTGGATTCGTGACTTGTCGCACAGGTGAAGTTCTGGGCAGGGCTGGGGCGGCGACGCTTGGCACAGGGTATACGCCGCGCCATAGAATTCAGTGGATCGTTCGTGTCTTGCGGTTCATGTAGTCCATGAGCAGGTAGTTACCGAGCGTGTAAGGCGTCGTGAAATACGCCTTGCCGCGACACATCTGCGTGACCTTCTGAATGAACTGAACCAAACCGTAGTCGCTCGCGAGCATGAAGGTGTTAATTAGAATGCCGCGCTTCTTGCAGCGGCCGACTTCTTCCAGTGTCTGGCTAATCACCAACGGATCGAGGCCAAAAGCGTTTTTGTATATGCGGCCGTCTGCGAGCGTCAGCGCAGATGGCTTCCCATCCGTGATCATGACGATCTGCTTCATATCCTTCTTCTCTTGCGCAAGAAGCCGTTGGGCAAGGATCAGGCCGTCACGCGTGTTGGTGTAATACGGCCCCACCTGAACACGCGCCAATTCGGAGATGCGCATCTCTTCCGCGGAATCGTGGAAGAGCACGCAGCGCAACGAATCGCCCGGATACTGCGTGCGAATAAGATGTGAGAGCGCCAGGGCGACCTTTTTTGCGGGCGTGAAGCGATCTTCGCCATACAGAATCATGCTGTGGCTACAATCGAGCATCAGTACTGTCGCGCAGGAACTCTGATATTCAGACTGGTGAACATACAGATCGGAGTACTCGAGATTCAGGGGAACGTGCAGACCTTCGCGCTGGATCGCGGAGAACAGGGTTGCACTGATATCGAGATTCAGCACGTCTCCGAATTCGTAATGCTTAGCCCCTCCGCTGGCATCGATGCCCGTGGCGAGATCGCGGGTATCGTGCGCGCCGAAGCTCGACTTGCCCAACGAGCCAAGAAGATCCTTCAACGTCTTGAAGCCGAGAAAATCAATGGCTTTATCCGTGACTTCGAACTTCATCCGGCTTTCGGGACCGCCCTGGGAGCCTGGGGCCGACGGCTTTTCGGGAGGCTCACCGTCTGTATTGATGTATCCTGCCTGTTCTAATTTTTCGATCAAGCGCTGAATCAGGTTCTCGCGTTGCTGGACTGACATCTCCTGCAAGCGTTGGCGCATCTGCTCGAGTTGATCGGCATTGAAAAGCTCTCCGCTTTGCAAGGCGCGCTCGATGGCTTCTTTGAGCTGATCGAGCGTGTGCTGATTCAGCTCGGAAAACTGCAGATAGGGATCTTGAAAACCGCTCTGCAGGAAGTAGTCGGAAAGGGCGCGCAGCAGGTCTTCCGTTTCGATACCGAGATCGTCTTCAGTGAACTTCGAGTAAGAGATCCGCCTCATACCGCTGCTCCGCCGCGCTCAATTCAGATTGCGCCGGCCGCCGCCCGGACCACCCCGCCGCGGATCATACCCGCGCCTTCCAAGCTGCTCAGGCTCATCGCGCCCGCGCTCCTCGCGTGATACGCGTTCTCCGGCAACAAAAGCAAGCTCTTCGTTGCGGCTGATGCGCTTGTGAGCATAAAGACCTTCGAGAATGAACTCGCCAGCAGAAGCGCGCATCGCATCGTTCTCGTTTTCGGTGAGGCCGAGCTTTTTCGTGAATTGCAACAGTTCCTGGATGTGAGTGAGTTCTTCAACCATCCGATGCGCCGGCATATCTTCATCCAGACGCAACGAACCGCCGAGTTCAAACCACTGGATCACCTGCCGGAGATTTACACCGTCGAAATAAGAACTGAAGCTCTTTCCCACGGCGCTGCGGATAATTTCGCGCGCAATGACATCTCCACCTTTCAACTCTCCTTCGTATTCCAATTCAAGCTTGCCGGTGATAGAAGGAAGCGCGGCGTACAAGTCCAAAATTCGCGGAACAGTATTGGGTTCGCGAGCTTTCAGGGCGCGACGTTCGGCATTTGAAACAACATTCTCCAGAACAGTGATGGGCAGACGCTGCGAAACGCCCGAGCGCTTATCTATGCGCTTATCCTCACGCGCGAGGAACGCAATTTGTTCAATTACTTCGTGAATGTACGGAGGAACCTCGAGTTCGACCGGCGATTGCCGGCGCGTCCACGCTTCTTGTTTCGTGATAGCCATGCCTTGCGAAGGCGTCAGCGGATAATGCGTGCGAATTTCACTGCCGATGCGATCCTTCAAAGGAGTTATGATCTTTCCTCGCGCGGTGTAGTCTTCCGGATTCGCAGTAAACACCAGCGCTACATCCAAAGGCAGGCGGACAGGATAGCCTTTGATCTGGACATCGCCTTCCTGCATGATGTTAAAAAGGCCGACTTGCACCTTGCCCGCGAGATCGGGCAGTTCGTTGACGACAAAAATACCGCGATTGGCGCGCGGTACGAGACCGTAGTGAATAGTGAGCTCGCTTGAAATATCTTGTCCCGATCGAGCCGCCTTGATGGGATCGATATCGCCGATCATGTCGGCAATGGTTACATCGGGCGTGGCGAGCTTTTCGATGTAGCGCTCTTCGGGATTCACCCATGCGATCTGGGTTTCATCGCCTAGTTCGGCGATTTTTTGACGACATTGCTTGCAAATAGGCCGCAACGGATGATCGCGAATCTCGCATCCCGCGATATAAGGCATCCAAGGGTCGAGAAGACGAGTGAGCAAACGCGCCATGCGAGTCTTGGCCTGTCCTCGAAGCCCGAGCAGGATGAAATTATGCCGCGAGAGAATCGCATTCACAACCTGCGGAATCACAGTATCCTCGAATCCCATGATGCCGGGGAAAAGCGTCTCCTCGCGGCTTAGCTTGCAGATCAGATTCGATCTGAGTTCTTCTTTGAGCGTTCGCTCAGTATCCAACCGATCGCCAAAGCGGCTGGCACGAAGCGCGCCAAGCGTGCGGGGCAAGTCAGAGTGAAGCATCAGGAGACTCGCAGGTTCGTTTTCAGCAACAAGTCTAGCAGTGTGGAATCGAAACGCGAGAGATCACTCGAATGCTAGACGAAAACTGTGTTTGTAGGGGGCGGGCATGCCCGCCCCTTTTTAGGCGATTCCGGCAATTGCCTAGAACGGTACGTCGCCGGGAAGTCCCCATTGCTGCA
>DAISJE010000021.1:0-18270 GCA_036821665.1 Bryobacteraceae bacterium
TTGCGGATCTCATGCAATGGGTGGAACACCCTGAACGATAATCATAACCAGATGAGCAGTTTTGTAAGACATCTACTTTTCGGTTCTATAGCATTTGCCTGCTTTTTCAAAACGACAGCGTGGGCAACTGAGCAGTTTCAGGCAGCTTCCGAACAGAGCCAACCAGCGGCACAGGAACCCACCATCAAGGTCAATGTCGACCTGGTAAATATTTTGTTCACAGTTAAGGCGAAGAAAGGCGGGCAGCTCATTCCGAACCTGGAAAAGAACAACTTTACGATATCGGAAGACGGTAAGCCACAGACCATCGAGCATTTTTCGCGTGAAACGGACTTGCCCCTCACGCTCGGCTTGCTCATTGATATCAGCGCCAGCCAGGAACGTCTGATCGACATCGAACGCGAAGCCGCTTCCGCGTTTTTCTCCAGTGTAATTCGCCCGAAAGACGAAGCTTTTCTGATTTCATTCGGAAAAGATACCGAACTGCTGCAGGATTACACCAGTTCTCCACGATTGCTCTCGGCGGCGCTGCGTGATCTCCGCGGGGACGGAGAGCCGCCCATGATTGGGCGCGGGCCCATTCCAAATGTCAACACCGGTCCGATACCAACGACGGGCACTCCCAAGGGGACGCTGCTGTTCGATGCCGTGTATCTTGCCTCGACTGAAAAGCTAAAGAGCGAAGTAGGACGTAAAGCCATGATCCTCATCACCGATGGCGAAGATCAGGGCAGCACATATAAAGTTCGGGATGCGATCGAAGCTGCGCAGCGCTCGGATTCCATCATTTACAGCATCTATTACGTCGACCGCGCATTCTACGCCCAAGCCGGAATGTGGGGAGGTGGCGGGGGCAAGAGCGACCTGGACAAAATGTCCCAAGAAACCGGCGGGCATGTTTTCACGGTCGATCGCAAGCACCCATTGAGCCAGATTTTCAATCAAATTCAAGAAGAGCTTCGCAACCAGTATTCGATCGGTTATGAATCAACGAACCCGAATCGCGACGGCAGTTTCCGGCACATCGAAATTAAGGTGGATAATCACGACGATCGGGTACAGGCCCGAAGCGGCTACTACGCCACCGCTAACGATGCGCAGTAGCATGTTCCCGGGCTTGTAAGTAGTCCTGGACTGCGCGGCGCAGCGGCGGCATCGGCGAAATACCAGCTGCTTCCAACTTGCTGTTTGAAAGCGCCGAAAACTTCGGCCTCCGGGCCGCCGTACGGTATTCCCTTTCATCGGTGGGCTGCAGCTCGGGCGACAAGCCCGCCAATTCGAAGATCAGTTTGGCGTAGTCGTACCAGGAGACAGCCTCGCCGCCACCCATATGAAACAGACCATGAATATTGCGTTCCAGAAGATCCGCCGTGCGGGAGGCCATGGCTGGAGCATACGTGGGGGATGCGACATGGTCCGCCACGACTCGAATAGGACTGTTATTCTTTGCGAGACGGAGCATCAGCTCCACGAAGTTTCCGCGAGGGGTAAACATGCCACCGGGCCCAAACACGCCCGATGTTCGAATAATGAGTGGGTCCGTTAAATAAGCCTGCGCATATAACTCGCCGGCCAGCTTCGAAACGGCATACGCGCCTAACGGGTGTGGTGAGTCGGTTTCAATGTACGGGCTCCCCTTCGTTCCGTCAAAGACGTAATCAGTCGAATAGTGAACCAGTTGAGCGTCCGCCTGGCGGCAGGCCATCGCCAGATTTCTCACCGCCAGCGCGTTGGCCTGATACGCTGCCAACGGCTCACGTTCTGCAATGTCAACCTGGTTGTACGCTGCCGCATTGATCACAACCTGCGCCTCGGCCTGTGCAACGGCGCTTTCGACGCGGGCGCTGTCCGTCACGTCCAGTGATTGCCGGTCGAACTTCTGAATCAGCCATTGACGCCGCTCGAACTCCCGGCACAACTCGACCCCGAGTTGTCCGCCGCCTCCGAAGATGATCGCTTTACGCTGCATTTCTTTGCAGCATAGCGAATACGAGGAAGAAAAAATCCCGGATGTAAGGCTGCTTGCATCTGTTAACCGCTACATTCACGGCTTGTCACTTCCCGCGGTCCACCAGGATCGTCAGAATCGATTTGCTGGCCAAGCCGACGAAGCTAAAACCGGCCAGCAGAGAAAGCAAACGGGACTTCACATGGAATCACTCTTGAAACGAATCGTCACAAGTGCATTGTTTATTGCTGCAAGCACGTCATTCGCTCTTCACACCAGCATGGCGCAAGCGCAGGATTGGGAACATAGGGATTGCTTGAGGGCTGAGCTGACCTCTTTCAACCAGGTACCTTCCGTTCTGGCGAGAGGTCATGGGCATTTTTATGCGGAAATCAACGAAGATCACACCATCTCCTTTGAGCTGTCATATGCCGAGATGAGCAGCCCCGTAGTACAAGCCCACATACATTTCGGCGCCGGCAAGACCAACGGCGGCGTTATGGTGTTTTTATGCGGCGGAGTGAAGCCGGCGTGCCCGGCTTCCGGAACGGTGACCGGTACGATCACAGCCGCTGATGTGAGTGTTTTGCCGGCTACCAACGGGGATTCCGTAATTCCTCAAGGCGTCCAGCCCGGAGACTTAGCCGGCTTGATAAAGGCAGTCCGCAGCGGCGATACTTACGTAAACGTTCACACGACGAACTTTCCCAACGGTGAAATACGCGGCCAAGTACACGTTCATTAAACCTGTCCCGATCCACGGCGGAGGCCGCAGGAAAGGCGGCCTTCGCCGGTCCATGAAAACTGGCCGGAACGTCCGACTCCAGGCTCATGAAAGAATCTTTTGTAGATGTTTCTTAAAAGCTGGCACGCAGTCCTTCTGCCAGTGGTCTTCTTTATCTCCGTTTCACTGTGCCTTTCGCAAACTGTCGAGCAGGCGCAGCAGTTACAAGCGCGAGGAGATTGGAAGGGCGCCGAACAAACGTGGCGGGCGCTCCTCGAGCGCGCGCCGCAAGATTATCGCCTCTGGAGCAGTCTTGGCATCGCCTTGTCGCACCAGGAACGGTATATGGAAGCGATCGCAGCTTATCGAAAAGCACTAGCCATTCGACCGAAAGATGCCCAGACCGAATTGAACCTGGGCATCGCATACTTCAAAAGTGGTAAATTGCCCCAAGCCATCGCGCCGTTACGAAGCGCCGCTGCTGCCTTTGGAGACAACGCTCAGATCGATACCTTACTGGGAATGAGTTTGTTCGGGACCGGAAAATATAGTGAGGCCGCAACTCACTTACAGCGAGCAAGCACCGCGGATCCGGGCAATACGGACCTGGAGCAAGTGCTGGCTCAAAGCTATTTATATGGAAGGCAGTACGAAAAAGCCAAATTGGAATTTGAACGGATGCTGGTCCGCAATCCCGATTCGGTAAACGTCCATATGCTGCTGGGCGAGGCGTATGATGCCAGCGGCCAGCTTGAACCGGCTATCAAAGAATTTCAGACCGCCGCACAGAAAGGCGACCTGCCCAATCTTCATTTCGGGTTGGGGTACTTACTTTGGAAAGATCGTAAATACGATCAAGCCGAAGCCGAATTCGGCAAAGAGCTTCATACGGATCCGCAAAACTACCAGGCGCTTGCGTATCTTGGCGACATACTTATAAAGCGCGGGGCTACGGAGGAGGCCCGCAAGTGCTTGCGCCGGTCCATCGCCATTCATGACAGTATCTGGCTGACGCATTTTCATTTGGGAGTTATGGCACAGGAAGAAAAGCGCTATGGCGATGCCATCACAGAGCTGCGGCGCGCCGTCGCACTGAACGGCAGCAGACCCGAACCGCACTATCGCTTGGCTCAAGTACTGAAGGCAACAGGCCAAACTAAGGCGGCCCAACGCGAATTAGCGCAAGTTGCGAAACTGCACGAACGCAAGGATGAAGATTTGATTCATAAGATCACCGGGGCCGCCGCGCCAGCACCATAAAAGCATCAACTAACACAGCGGTTCGTTTGCGCGGTGATATACTCGCACGCAGGTGGGGCTTTCTGACGAGATCCTGTCTCGAACCTCGTCAGCGCAAGTCTGATGTGCGTGTGTAGTCGGGTCTTTATCAGTAAGCTTCGGGAGCGGCGGGTCCTCTGCCACTCAAACTCAATTCCAATCTATGAGGTGACCACGTATGCACCATTCGTGTGATCAGTCTGCAACTGATCAGTGCACAATCCGGTCGCGATGGCGTTTTCTGAGCGTCTCGGGACTTTTTTTATTTACACTGGCAGCAATCTTCTGCAGTACAGCATTGGGCCAGGAAACCGCAACGATTCTGGGCACAGTGTCGGATCCGACAGGCGCCGCTGTGCCTGGAGCAAAGATTACCATCACGAACGCCGCAACAGGAGTATCGCGTAATATCACGAGCAACCAATCCGGCAATTACGACGCACCCGATTTGGCCATCGGTACCTACAGCGTCAAGGCCGACATGTCCGGTTTCAAGACATACCAGCGGACCGGCATTGTGCTAAACGTTAACGGCACGGTTCGCGTGGATATCCCACTGCAGATAGGTGCCGCGCAAGAGAGCGTCACCGTCGAAGCGAATGCGATCCAGGTGCAGTCCGACACTAGCGAGCAAAGCTCGGTCATCACGGGCACGCAGATCGCCAAGATCGACACGAATGGCCGAAATCCAGTACAGCTCGCGACCCTGGTCCCCGGCGCTTCGAGCAACATTCCGGATTTCAACGCGCCAACAGCACTCTCAAGCAATCAGACGATCAGCTTCAACGGCCAGAGAGCGGAGCACAATGTGTGGCGAATCGACGGCGGTGAAGCCTACGATCGTGGCAGCGGTGGCGGCATGATTGTCAATCCTTCCCCGGACGCTCTCGCCGAGTTCCGCGTTATGACGAGCAACTACAGCCCCGAATTCGGAGCGGGTTCAGGCGGAACCATCAACATAGCCATCAAAAGTGGCGCCCGAACTTTTCACGGCGCGGCATGGGAATTCAATCGCAACGACTTCTTCGATGCGAGCGACTTCTTTGCAAACAAAAACGGCACGGGAAAGCCGGAGTTGCGATACAACGCCTATGGTTTCAACCTGGGAGGCCCGATCTATATTCCCGGTCATTACAACAAGGACCGGCAGAAGACGTTTTTCTTTTACAACATGGAATGGCGGAAGCTGATTCAAGGCAGCCAGCTCACGGCAACCGGCATCCCGGCCCCGGAGTTCACGGGTGATTTCAGCGGCGCAGCGCCGATCACGGTTCCGCAAACCAAAGACCCCGCAGAACTCGCGAAGTTTGCTCGTTTTGGATTGACCCCTGGGCAGCAATTTCCCGGCAACGTCATTCCCGCCGGCCTGATAGATCCGAATGCTGCCGCTTTCCTGGCAACAGGAGCTTTTCCGAAGCCCAATACACCGGATGGCCGGTTCTCAGCCGCTGCGCCCGTTCCCACCGATCTGCGTGAGGAAATTGTCCGTATCGATCATCAGTTCACGGATAAGCTCTCCATCATGGGCCATCTGATTTACGATTCCAGCAACAATTCCTATGCAACCAGTCTCTGGAGCGGCGATACGTATCCAACCATAGGAACTCTGCTTGTCGCGCCGTCTTACAGCACGGTCGTAAATCTCACTTACAGCATCAGTCCGACTGTCGTCAATGAAGTTACCTATAACTTTAACGGGAATAAGTTGCACCTCACACCGACTGGCACTTTCAAACGCCCGAGCGACTTTACTGTTCCCGAATACTTTCCGGCCAATAACCTGGGCCGCTTGCCGGTCGTGGATATCGGCACACCCTACAACGTGAATTACGATACGGCCTCCTGGCCGTGGAACAACGTGTATGGAGCGCACGTCGCCGGGGACAATGTTTCATGGACGCATGGAAATCACAATTTCCAGTTCGGTGGCACGTATATGCGCAGCTATAAGCAACAGGATATCTTCGGCAACACGAACGGAAACTTCGGATTCAATGGTCAATTCACGGGTAACTCGTTTGCCGATTTCCTGCTTGGATTTGCGAATAGCTACCAGGAGCTGGATATTCAGGATGCAGTGAATATTCGCTTCAACCAGTTCGCATTGTATGGTGTCGACAATTGGCGCGTAAACAATCGCCTGACCTTGAACTTAGGATTGCGTTGGGAAGGTATTCCGCACGCTTACGACGTTAACGGGCGCCTCTCCAATTTCGAACAGGGCCTCTACAATCCGGCCAACCGGCCCATCTTTAATCCGGACGGAAGCATGGACGTCAACGGACCTGGGTTCTCGACCGTTTCGGGAATTGCTCTGTCAAATGTTCCGTTCTATCTAAATGGAGTCGCATTATCGGGCCGGAACGGCACGCCACAAGGGCTGGTTCAGAATCATTGGAATAATTGGGGGCCACGTGTCGGGTTTGCTTATGACATAACAGGCAACCAGAAAACCATTCTCCGCGGCGGATACGGTATGTTCTATGAGCGTATTCAGGGCAACGACGTCTATAACATGGGACCGAACCCACCGTTCTCGTACAATCCCAATCCAACCAATGTCTATTTCTCGAATCCGTCGGTAAGCAATCAAACCGGGTTGACAGCCGCAACCCCGACGTTCCCCGGCAGTTTTACTGCGCTGGCGTACAGCGACTACAAACTTCCAGTGGCGACGCAGTATAGCTTCGGTATTGAACGGCAGCTTTCGCAATCGGCTGTTTTGAATGTTTCCTACGTCGGATCGCACAATTACCATCAGCCCGACCAGCGCAACATCAACACCGTTCCGTTGAACGATCCAAACCGGCTCGCGATCTGCGGCGGTAACTGCGGCTATTCGGGTGCAAGTTATAACGCTAATCTCGACCGCATTTACCCCGGCTTTTCGAATATTACCCTGACAGAAGCTGCCAGCCCGTCCAATTACAACTCGCTGCAAGTGAGCCTGAATTGGCGCAATAGCCACGGTTTGTCTTTGCAGGGCGCTTACACCTATTCGCACGAACTGGATGAGGTTTCGGGCGACTTGACAACCTTGTCCAATCCATTCGATCGCGCATATGATTATGCAAGCGGGGATCTTGACCGCCGGCATGCGGCAATTTTTAGCTACGTGTACGAGCTGCCCTTCTTTAAGAGTTCGAGTGGCGTAGTGCACTCTCTACTGGGAGGCTGGGAGCTTTCGGGCATCACGATCTTCCAGACTGGTCTGCCGGTTAATCCGGGTCTCGGATACGACAATCTCGGCTTAGGCGGCGGCACAAACAGCAGACCGGATACTACTTCGAAAATTGCCTATCCGCAAAACGTCGATCAGTGGTTCAGCACGGCGTCCTTTGCGGCTCCCGCCGCGTTAGCGTTCGGCAGTGCCGCACGCAACAGCATCCGCGGACCGGGACGTGACAACTGGAACGTCGCACTGTTCAAGTCCTTCGCCTTACCCGGACGCGAAGGCATGCATATTGAATTTCGCGGCGAGACCTACAACACCTTCAATCACACGCAATTCAACGGCGTAGATGCCACTTTCACCGACAGCAATTTTGGAAAGGTGACGTCCACATTCGACCCGAGAATTATTCAGTTGGGGGCGAAGTTCGTATTTTGAGCAAGAGTGGCGCAGACGATCTTGTCGTCTGCGAAAGAGAAGTTTTAAGGCAGACGGCAAGGCCGTCTGCCCCACTCTTATTTATCTTCCGGCAAAACTTCTATGGCCGAAATGTTCGCGTAATTCTTTATCGGCACGAACGAAAGAAGCAGTTTCCCCTGTGCGTTGGGCTGCAGATGTGGAAACACCTTAACAATCTGGCGGTTCAAACCGGCTTCCTTGTACATATCGAAGTTTCGAAGCAGCGCCACGCCGTTGCAATACACATCAAAGATGCGGCTCCCTACTCCCCCGCCCCCTTGCCCGTTTGTTCCCCAATAGGTCTCGGCGAAGTATAACTTCACTGTGTAAAGCCCATCTGCGACGGGTATCGCATAGCTAAAATTGCCGTACCGTTCGCGCCCATAAATCTGGGGGTCATCCGCGCCATCGACGGTCCCCTGGCGCGCCATGGCGCGGCCGCCCTCAAAGTATGTATCGGGCGACCAGGTGACACCGGAACGATCAGTGACCACTGCGTCCTGGGTCAAGATTCGGACTGGGCGAATTTGGTGAGGAATCGCCGGAAGGACCTCGATCGCGTTCAGAAACGGAGTGTCAGTACCTTTTAGCAAGGCGATATGCAAAAATCCATCGGATGCCGGGTAGATATCCTTAAAAACCCGGACGTCCGCGGTGTTTGGGCCCGCATCGGCAATCACATCGAATTGTTGCAAGACTGGCGACCCATTCACGATGACATCGAACATGCGCACGTTTTCGCCGCCTTCCATTGCCGGACCTGGTGAATAAAAGGTGTCCGCAAAATAGAGCCGCAGCTCATAGGTGCCCGGTTTCAGTGGAATTTTGTAGGAAAATTGTCCGGATCGCATGCGGCGAAACAGGAATGGATCCCGTGTCCGATAAATTGGCTTCGCCGGCGCTTCCTCCGCGGTTCCGCCGGAAAAAGAGGCATCGGCGGTCCAAACGTTTCCTTCGCGATCGCGGAAATCCGCTCCCGACCACCCACACAAGATTCGCGCGCCGGAACCGGTGGGAATAAGAGCCAAGGCGGTCGAAGGCGTGCGTCCGGAAGCGGCTGCGGGCGGGCGCGATGCCCGGCGAACTCCGTACAACGTAAGAACCGCTAACCCTAAGATCAACAACAGCGCGGTCAGCCCAATCCAAAGAGTGAGCCTTTTGCGGAACGCAGTGGTGCGCGGCTCAGACGGATCGGCCGCCGGCACTTGTGTCCAGGCCGGAGCGAACTCCGCAACCGGTGTAGCAGGCTCCGGCGTCGCGGGCTCCTCTTTCTGCCGCGTCACAAACTCAGGCTGATATTGGCCGCTTTGAATAACAATTTCGATCGACTGACCAGATCCCTCCCCTCCGTAATACTCCTTCAATTTCTTCCGGAGCCGGTGCATTTCGACACGAACAATTGCATCGCTGCTCTGATCGAAATCAGGCGGACGGCGAAACACGTCCGTCGCGATGTTGTATTCCTTTATGGAACTCGCTTCGCCCTGAAAACATCGGATACACAAATACTCGAGAAGTGCCGAGAGTCGCGGATTTTTCGAGAACGTCGTCGATGCCAGCACGGTCTGCAACGCGGCCCGTTGCTCGTCGACATTTGACACAGATTGGATCTCTTTTAGAAATTCCACCTTGGGTGTTGAGTATAACATCCAGGTAACATCGATGCGCCGGGCGTTAGATCCGTTAAATTAAGCCCGGTACATGCTTGATCACGTGGATTTAACCGATCCCCAAATGCCACCTGCCATTCTGTCTAACGGGCGTAACCTAGCTTTCAAGTGATGAGCAAAGCATACTGTTCCAAAGCTGAGAAGGATTGTGCTCGTCCACGGCTAACGGGTTTTGGGTTTCGGGTCTGTCCCCAACAAGGTCTGTAGCGTTAGACTCTATACCTTTTCAGGTTAATTTTTGGTCTCGTGAGGTGACTCTGTATGCACCGTAGTACGCCTTTTTGCATTTCGCAGTTCTTTAAAAGCGCTATCGGCCACTTGCCGGCAGTCTGCGCTCTTATGCTGGTTTCCGCTTTCCTGGCTCCGGCTCAGACCGGAACTGGGGGCACGATATTGGGGACGGTAAAGGATGCGTCGGGTGCAGTTGTTCCGAACGCCAAAGTCACCATCACAAACACCGACACGAACCAGTCGCGACAGGTGACCAGTAACCAATCCGGAGATTACCTGGTTCCGGATCTTCAAATCGGCCATTACAAAGTGCGGATCGAAGTGCCTGGTTTTAAGACCGTCGAGCAGACCAACATCACCCTGAGCGTGGGACAACGCGCTCGTGTGGACGGCACCTTGGAAGTCGGCAGCACGCAAGAGAGCGTCACGGTTGAAGCTACGCCGGTCGCTGTTCAATCGGAGTCGGGCGAAATCAGCGACGTGATTACCGGCCAGCAGGTCTCGCAGCTTGCGACGAACGGCCGCAGCCTTTACTCGCTGGCGACGCTCACAGCCGGCGCGTCTAGCAACATGTCGGATTTGAATATACCGACTTCCACTGGCGGGGATGCCACCGTAAGTTTTAACGGCATGCGCCAGAATCACAATCTCTGGATGATCGATGGCGGCGAAGCTTCAGACCGAGGCGGCGCGGGCGGAATGGACGTGATGCCATCAGTGGATGCGATTGCGGAATTTCGTACCCTGACCTCCAACTACGGTGCAGAGTTCGGGCTCTCCTCCGCCGGAACCATGACGATGGTGATCAAATCCGGCACCAAGGATTTTCACGCGTCCGCCTGGGAATTCAATCGCAATGACGCCCTGGACGCAGCCAACTTCATCAACAATGCGAATGGCGTGAAAACGCCCGAATTGCGCTTCAATACGTACGGATTCAATGTGGGCGGCCCGGTATTTATTCCCAAGGTCTACAACAAGAATCGGGATAGGACCTTCTTCTTCTACAACATGGAATGGCGCAAGCTGATCCAGGGCGGCAATGTGAACACCACCGTCCCGGCTACCAGCGAATACGGGGGCAATTTTGGCTCGACACTCATTACAGTTCCTACTGCCTCGCAGCTCGCTCCCGGCATCCTGAAGAAGTTCACGAATGCCGGCCTAACGCCAGGCGCAGCTTTCCCAGGCAACAAGATTCCTACCTCCTTGCTGGATCCGAATGCCCAGGTCCTCTTGCAGGCAGGCATTTTCCCGGCGGCGAATGGCGGAGGGAACCAATTCGTTGGCGGGAGCAATCTACCGACGAATCTACGGGAAGAAATCGTTCGCATCGATCATCGCTTCTCCGACAAATTTTCTGTCTTCGGCCATTGGGTGACCGAGTCAGTGGACCAGCGCTATGGGACCACCCAGTGGAGCGGCGACAACGTCCCGACCATCGGCAACCAGTTCAGCAATCCCGGCTATCACGGGGTGATTCACGCGACGTGGTCCATCACGCCGACACTCTTGAACGAGGTCGCCTATAACCAGAACGGAAACACGCTCGATCTCACGCCGGCAGGAATCTATAAACGACCGGCTGGCCTCAGCATTCCAGAGCTTTTTCCCGGCAACAACCTGAACCGCATTCCATCCGTCTCTTTGGGTCAGCTCGGCACAAATTACGACGTAGGGAGCTGGCCTTGGCATAACAAGGCGGACGATTACCAGGTTCGCGATGACATTTCCTGGGTCAAGGGCGCACATCAATTCAAGTTTGGTGCAAGCTGGGCGCTTTACAAAAAGGTGCAGGACCTGTTCGGCCCGACACAAGGATCGTTCAGTTTTAACGGACAGTACACCGGCAACGACTTTGCCGATTTTCTGCTGGGCCTCTCCAATTCGTACACGGAACTCGCGGTGCAAGACAAGGGCTACTGGAACAATGTTTCGCCTGCCGCCTATTTCCAGGACAACTGGAAAGTGACACCGCGCTTGACCTTGAATCTTGGCTTGCGGTGGGATGGCATTCCGCACACTTACGAAGCGCACAACCGGATGTCGAACTTCTATCCGGGTCTTTACAACCCGGCCGACGCCGCAGTTCTGGCTGCGGACAATAACAGCATCCTACCTACCAGTCCCGGCCTCGGCCCCAGCCCCAACCCGATATTGAAGGGCTATCTCTTCTATCTGAATGGCATTGGCATCTCCGGCCAAAATGGGATTCCGAAAGGTCTGGTCAAAGATGCGTGGTTCGACTTTGGCCCCCGCCTGGGCTTCGCCTACGACCTGACGGGCGGCGGCAAAACCGTGCTCCGGGGCGGCTTCGGGGTCATGTATGAGCGCATTCAGGGCAACGATATGTACAACGCCGGACCGAACCAGCCGTTCAGCGCCAGCGTCAACTTCAATAATGTCTCGCTATCTAACCCCAGCCTTAGCCTACAATCCGGCCAGGCGCTCACGGCCCCCATTCCCATCGGCAGCATCACAGGTCTCGCGTACACGGATTACAAGAGTCCGTCCAGCTATCAATACAGCATGGGCGTGCAGCATCAGTTCTCCGAAAGCACGGTCCTGTCGGTGGCATACGTCGGCAATCAAAATCGCCACCAGAACGATTACCGCGAAACCAATTTGCCGGACCCCAGCGTACTGTCATGCCTGATTGCCGGAAATGCGAGCTGCCCGTATAACACGGTTGTTCCATATCGCGGCTTCAACTCCATTAAGCTTTCCGAGAATGCGGAAAACGGCCACTATAACGGGCTACAGATTGAACTGCGTTCGAAGATTCATGACGCCCTTACATTACAGGCAGCCTATACCCTCTCGCGTGCCATCGACCCTGCGGGTAGCGTCGCCAGTTTCGGTGGAGACCTGTATACCGTCTCCAACCCGTATGACCGATCTTATGATTACGGCCCCGCCGGCAGTGATCGTACCCATATCGGTCTCGTCAGCTTTGTCTACGAACTTCCGTTCTTCCGGAAGGCTCAGAACATGTTTACTCGATCCATGCTGGGCGGATGGGAGGTTTCCGGAATCGTGACGATGCAATCCGGCCTTCCACTTAATATCAACCTTGGCGGTTCGCAGGGAAGCAACGGCGTGGCCAACGGGACTAACCGGCCGGACGTTAGCGGAAGCATCAGTTATCCGCAGACGGTTTCAGAATTTTTCAACACGTCGGTGTTCTCGCTTCCGGCGCTTGGCTCGTGGGGCAACCTCAAGAGCGGCGCCGTTCGCGGACCCGGCAGGGATAACTGGAATCTCTCGATGTTTAAGAGCTTTCTGCTCAGTGAATCGCGCGGCAGCCGGTTCGAACTTCGTGTAGAGACGTTCAATACATGGAACCACACGCAGTTTAAGGATGTCAGCACAAGTTATTCGTCGAGTAACTTCGGCCAAGTCACCGGCGTTTGGGATCCGCGAGTATTTCAGCTCGGGGCGAAGTTAATTTTCTAAGGGCGGGTCCAGGCGGACCCGCGCAGACCCGGCGGTCTGCCCCACCGTCATCGCGAAGAGCCGCTGACTTTCATCAGCGGCTCTTCTGTCTTCTTTTCATGCAGCTTCTGAACCACGGCAAATTCCGCATTTGCTTCGGCGGTTCGGCCTAGTTCGCGATATAGCCGGGCCAGCCGGTAGTGCGCGTCAAAGCTGGCGGGTTCTAGCTCGACTGCTTTGCGGAATTCGGCGATCGCGGCCTCATAATTCTTATTCTCCGCATATAAGACCCCAAGATCTACGCGCGCAACGTGAATATCAGGCCGTAATTGAGTCGCTGTTTTGAGGCAGGCAAGCGCCTCTTCCTTTTTACCGGCTTTCATCAACACATCCCCCAGATAAGCAGCGGCCTGTCCGTTCTTTGGATTATTTTTTAGTTCCTCCCGGAATTCGCGCTCCGCATCCTCATAGCGGCGCTGCTCCCAATACAAATAACCGAGCCCGAAGTGGACATCCGGCTGAGTGGGCGCTGCTTTGGCTGCTGCTTCAAATTCTGTGATCGCGTCCGCGGTGCGGCGTTGCGCATCCAAAGCTTCTCCCATCAACATGTGCACCGCGACAGAATTGGGGTCGCGACTTAACAAGTCCTTGAATAGGTTCATCGCGTCATCGTACTGGTTCGACCACAAATAGCATTTGGCCAGCAGATAGGTCAGCTCCGCGTTGTCCGGCTGGGATGCGGCAAGGGGCTTCAGCAGTTGCGCGGCCTGGCGGTACTCGCCGAGGCCGAAATGGCTCATTGCGAGTAGCGTTTCGACCTTCGGACCGGGCGACTTCGCTCGTTCTTTATCGAACGCGGGGATGGCTTCGCGGAAGTCTCCGATTTTGAAATACGCCAACCCCAGGTTCAGATAAAGACCAGGAATGGCAGGGTCGAGCGCGATCGCTCGCTTATAGGCGGCGATCGCCTCTCGATACTTTTCCTGATGCGAAAGGTTCAGTCCGAGGTTAGCCTGGGCTAAGGCTTCCCGGTTGTGTTCCTGGGCAGGCAGATTCACGCCGGTTAGAACCAGCGCGAACGCGGCCAGCGGAACTGCCAGCTTCACACCTACTGAGTTGCCGCCTTTCTGTGTGCCAGCCGGCTGCAAGCGTCGGGCGTATGCAGCATCTTTATTGCATCGCCGCCGGATTCAATTGTGTCGATCTTTCCGCTGCTATCGATAACAAATGTCACTCGTCCCGCTATTCCGTATTTGGGAATATACACGCCGTAATCTTTCGATACTTTGCGATCGAGGAAATCACTCAGTAGCGGGAACGATAGGCCCAGTTGTTCGGCAAAGGCTTTTTGCGAGGGTGTGTTGTCGGTACTGATGCCGAACACCTTCGCGCCGGTCTCTTGAAACTTTTGCATACCAGCCTGGTACGCTTTCATCTCGGCCGTTCAACCGCCGGTAAACGCCGCCGGGAAGAAGGCCAGCACGACGGTGCTCTTGCCGATGTAGTCGGCCAGATGCACCGTGCCTCCTTCAGTGGATGGAAGCGTAAAGTCGGGAACCTTGTCGCCGACCTTCAGCGTTGTAGAGGGCGGAGTTGTCTGCGCAAGCAGACAAGCGCCGAATGCACTCGCTAATGCGAGGCCACGGGTAAAACGCATTGATTTTCTCCCTGCAAATCGACGGTAACACGAATGAGATGCATAACAAACAGGTGGTATCACTTGATCCTGGGTTTTAGGTACACTGATACCAGGAGTAACGGAGCATTCGATGATTGCCGCTGAACGGATCGCCGAGGTGTTGGGAGGCCCTAGAATACTGGGCCGCCGTATTCGTTCGTTGCACGACCTTGAACGTACGATCTCCGATGGTCTTCCAAAGCGGGCTTTGCGGCACACTGCCGAACGTATCTATTCCGGTTCCGGCGATGTGCGCGGAATTATTTACCGCGTTGTACCTGAAGCGACATTCAAACGGCGCGTCAGGCTTTCGCCTGCCGAGAGCGCGCGAACCGAACGGCTGGCTCGTGTAATCGCCGCTGCGGAATATATATGGAATGATCAAAATGCCGCTCGGGAGTGGTTGACAAAAGCGCATCCCGAACTCAACGGCCGCGCTCCCCTGGAGTGCGCGCTTTCCGAATTGGGCGCGCGACAGGTTGAGGAGCTTCTCGAAAAACTGTTCTATGGCATTCCGGTTTAGATGCGTGCATTCCGTATTGCGGATGACCGGTTCCCAATTTTTAACGGTACGGGAGCGCGCTTATTAGGAGGCCGCTGGAATTCGCCCGGCCATTCGTTGATTTACGCGGCGGAAACGTTTGCCGGTTCGATTCTCGAGGTGCTCGTACACGCCAACCTGAACCGCATTCCGCCGCGGCACGCTTTCATCGAAATTACAATTCCGGATAGCGTCAAAGTGGAATCGATAGCGGGCGAAGACCTGGCGGGGTGGGATGCAGCCGATCAAATCGCCAGCCGCACTTTCGGCGACCGATGGATTCGAGAACGCCGTTCCGCCGTGCTTCTCGTGCCCAGCATGGTTACGGGCGGCCACGAACGGAACGTCCTTATCAATCCGGAGCATGCTGATTTTCGCCGGATTTCCGCGACTGATCCCGGCCCAATCAGATGGGACCCGAGGTTATTCGGATAATTGGCATAACCAGCTTGTGCGATTGGCGCTGCCAAAAGTAAAGAAGGATCAGCGCAATCACGATTAGAGCGAGCGTCAGGCCCCACCATAAGCCATACACGCCGAATCTGTAGCGAAAGCACAAGACGTATCCGATCGGCAGCCCGAATAGCCAATATCCGCACAGATTGACCGTCATCGGAATACGCGTATTACCCATGCCGCGGAGCGCGCCGGTCGCAACCGTTTGTGTTCCGTCGAAGAGTTGAAAAAGCGCGGCCAGCGTGAGCAGGCCGATTCCGGTGCGCAGAATGCCGGGATCGGATGTGTAGACGCGCAGAATCGGTTCGGGAATCAAAATGAACGCGAGCGCCGAACAGCTCATGAACACGCACGCGAGCGCAATGGAAATGTAGCCGCACCGCCGTGCATCGCGAGGATCGCCGCGACCGATCGCCTGTCCGACTGACACCGCTGCCGCAGAGGAGATACCGAGCGGCACCATGAACGTGACAGCCGCGCAATTCAAAGCAATCTGATGAGATGCCAGCGCCACCGGAGTGAGCCGTCCCGCGAGCACGGCGGCCGCGCCGAAGGCGGCGATCTCCAGCAGAATTTGGAAGGCTGCCGGCAGCCCGATATGAATCAGCCGCTGCAACCGTCGCCAATCCGGCTTTCGGAACACATTGCGAAAACCCGGTGGCCGCCCGCGCTCAAACCACCAGATAAAAAGGGCGAGCAGCACAGCCATATAAAGCCGCGCCAGGCAAGTTGAGAGCGCGGATCCCACCACGCCCAGCGACGGCAAGCCCCAATGGCCTTGAATCAGCAGCCAGTTGAAGAACCAGTTGATGAGATTGGCGCTGATTAGCGTGAACATAACAGGCCGCACATGCCCCACGCCCTGCAGATAACGGCGGAACGCGCCATAGAGCAGCAACGGCAACGTGCTGAAGCTGAGCGTCGTGACAAATGCTCCTGCCAGACGGCTCACTTCCGCATTGATGCCCAACGCATAGAACATCGGCGGCATGAATGCGAACAAAACCATCAATGGCGCCGTGATGAATAGGGCGAGATAGACGCCCTGCGAGAGGGAATGATGGCAGTCTTCGCGATTACCTGCGCCGAACGCCTGCGACACCAATGTGTCGAGCCCTAGCAGCAGCCCCATGCCGAAGATGGCAAACGAGTAAAATGCGCTGTTCCCTACCCCGATTGCTCCAATTGCGGCTGGCCCGAGCGGTCCGACCATGATGGTGTCTACAACCGTCATCGTCATCCACCCAAGTTCTGCCAGGACGACCGGAATAGCCAACGAGACCACGCGGCGAACGTCGGCGCGAAGTTCGGGCCGTACGGTCGAAGCCGGCGTAGTCATTCAACCAGAATGCCATTTCAGGCTTCTTTGCGGAGCGCGCTCGCCGGGTTGGCAAGACGAGTTGCCGAACTGAAGTTCGGCACGGCACGCTAAAGGCGTGCGCCACAGGATGTCCGGATCAATATTCCGGCCGAAGCGTGCCCTTTTGCTTCGCTATGTCCATTAGGGTCGGATAGAACTGTACAAATGTCGTATCAACTGCCCCATGCTGCTCATGGCAGGAGTAACAGTTCGCTTGCTTTGGAAACAGGCTGCCGGTTTGGCCGGACCGGCCGAAGGCGAAAAACGCCCACTTGCCGGGGAAGCGCGCTTCATCTTTCACATGAACTTCCATGCCGGTCACTTCACCCTGCACGCGGCCGTTCTGATTGATCGACGTTTTCGATAGCGATGAACGGGTCTCGAGCACCAGCACCGTTTTGTCCGGCCACGTGCCGGTAGCCAGGAAGGACCGGTACGCAGATGGATTAACGAATACATTGTCAAACCCGGGATTCTGATCGGCCGGACCGGGCGTGTAAGACATACCAAGCCCTGAGCTGAGCCAAACCCACTCGCGATAGTTCTCCGGCCGCAGTAAGTGATTGTCGCTCGTATAATGTGGACCGTCCGAAATAAGCGAAACTGCGGCCATTATCACCGCCGCTCCAAAAAGTTTCATTTAGCTATGTTGCCAGACGGCTGTACCTCTGTAAATTACGGGTACGCCCCTGGGCATCTCTATAGTTTTATTCGATCGTGCGTACGGTTACACTGACAGGCATCCGAAGTCATGATGAATACTGCTGAGTTTTATATTCCCGATTCCAATAATCACGGGGATAGAATTTGGCTTACCAGGACAATTTCCGCAATTCAGCTTCTGCCTGCTGAGGATGGCGGTGCAAAATTAGGCTTACTCTCTCAACTAGGTCCCGGACTTGGGGTTGAAATTTGCGGCACCGGGTTCGATGAGCGAACAGTAAAGGTGCGTTCTTCGGACCATTATTATTTTGTATTTCTGGAAGATCTAAATTCACAGAGAGTCGCAGCAGCGAGCTAGTGGCGCACGCCTCGGCGTGCAGCGGTGAGCTTCAGCTCACCGGTTTTCAATTGGACACCTGTTTGAGATAATCCTGTTCTCTACCGCACTGCCTTTTGCAACAGAATGGCGCATCGGCGGCTGCCTCATATCTATCCGGCAAATGCTTGGCTCTTTGTAACCTGGCACTTACATGGAAGCCTGCCGTCTGCCATGTATCCACCTGCAGACAAATCGTCTGCTGGAAAGGCGTTTGTGTGGATGGATCGTTATTTGGACACGACCCGCAAGGGTCCTATGTTTCTACGGCGTGCAGAG